>NZ_KV788716.1:0-16510 GCF_001807385.1 Brachybacterium sp. HMSC06H03
CCGGCGCGGCGTGCCCCGCCCGCCGTCGGGTCCGCCGCGCCGATCAGCTGGTCACCAGCCGCGGATGCTCCAAGAGGCGGCGTGCTCGTCGCCCGGAGCAAGGCGCACCACGTCGGTGCCGCTGCGGAAGGCGTCCGGCGGGCAGGTCATCGGCTCGACCGCGAGGCCGCGGCGGTGGTGCTCCGTCTCCGGGCGGTCCCCGGTGTGGATCTGGAGCCACGGGCACTCGGGACCGGCGGTGAGCTCCACCCCGGTGCCGCCGGGAGCGGTGACGGCGACTTCCAGGCGCCCCTCCGCGTCCCGGGCGAGGTCGGTGAAGGCGTGGTCGATGAACAGGTCGCCGAGAACGCGCGGAGCGGAGAAGTCGAAGGGATCGCCGGGCGGGACCGGGGCGGTGCCGGTGGGCAGCAGCCGGTCCTCGGTCACCGTCAGCACAGTGCCCGCCGCGACCTGCAGCGACCACTCGTCCAGCGGCTCGGGGCCGGCGACGAGATAGGGATGCGGGCACACCCCGTAGGGGGCGTCGCGCCGGCCGAGGTTCCGGGCGGTGACCGTGGTGGTCAGGCCGTCCTCAGGGGAGAGCGCGCAGCGGACCGTGAGCAGCAGGTGGAAGGGATAGCCGGGGGTGGGGAACAGCTCGGTGCGCAGCACCACCTCGTCCTCGCCCACCGACGCGGGGGTGAAGGACTGGAAGGAGACGAGCCCGTGGAGCGCGTTGCCGCGCTCGGGCTCGCTGAGCGGGGTGCGCAGCTCCTCGCCGTCCCACACGTAGGTGCCGTCCCCGATCCGGTTCGGCCAGGGCGCCACGATCGCGCCCCGGTAGAACAGCATCGGCCCCTCCTCGGGGCTGCGGAGCACGAGATCCCGACCGCCGACGGTGAGGGACTCGAGCGTCGCGCCGACGGTGGAGATCTCGGCGCGGTAGTCCCCGGCGACGAGGACCAGCAGGTCGCCGCGATCGCGGGCGGCACGGCCCGCGTCCCCGGGAGCGTCGGCGGGGGCGCCGAGGTCGGCGGGCGTGAGGGGAGTGGTCATCGGCTGCTCTCCTGGGAGGTGGGGGTGGTGTGGCCGCTGTCGGCCGGAGGGCGGGCGGGGGCGTCGGGGCCGGGTTCCGGTGCGGGTGACGTCTCCGGCTCGGGTGTCGGCTCGGACTCGGACTCGGGCTCGGGTGTCGGCGTCGGCGTCGGCTCGGGCTCGACGAGCACGACCTCGAGACGGCGCGGTCCGTGCACGCCCTCGACGCGGTCGAGCTCGATGTCGCTGGTCGCGCTCGGCCCGGAGATCATCGTCCACGCGGCACGGGGATCCTCGGCCATGCGCTCGATGCCGCGCGGCACCCCGAGCACGACCTGCTCGGCCTCGACGACCACGACGTGCCGGTCCGGGACCAGCGAGATCGCGCGCCTGCCGCCGAGATCGTCGCCCCGCAGCACGATCGTGCCGGTCAGTGCGATGGCGGTGTGGCAGCCGGTGAGCACGGCGTCGATCCCGTCGAGCTCCCGGGGCGAGGCGGTGCCGTCGTCGACGGTGACCGCGACGCCCGACGGCGGCATCCACTGGGGCGGCAGACCGGCGGGGACCACCGCCGAGGCGGCGTCGCCGAGCGCCTCGGCGATCGCGGCCGGGAGCTCCGACGCCGTGGTGCGGTGCACCACCGCGGTGTAGTCCTGGAGCCGCTGGACGAGCACGTCGCGGACCTTCTCCGGGGCGGTGCCGAGCTCCTGCCTGTCATCGGAGCGCTGGTAGTCGCGGGGCACGTCCTCGGCGCCGGTCACCGCATCGCGGCGCGGGGCCGCGAGCGCGGTGCGCACGCGGGCGAGGATCTCCTCCTTCGCGCTCATCCCCGGCGTGCGGGCGGGGCGGGCGTCGGTCCAGTCGTTCACGGCTGCTCCTCTCCGTCGGGGGTGCCGACGGGCGATGCATCACCGTCCGGGGCGGGGCCGTCGACCGACCGCGCGCGGCCGTTCTCGCCGGGCCCGTCGGACGTCGGTCCCTCCGGGCCCCGAGCGACGCGCTCCTTCTCGCGCTCGTCCCACCAGGACCGGAAGGACTGCGGGGGACTGGGCAGATCGCGGTGGTCGGTCCAGCCCGGGATGATAGGCAGCGCCCCCGGGAGCCGTCCGATGTTCGCGCCGGGCAGCAGCGAGGACAGCGGCTTCGCCGAGCGGACGGCGAGGTCGTAGGCGCGAGGGGAGGACATCAGGCGGCTCGCGCCCTTCAGCGCCAGGTCCCAGCTCCCGTGGAACTCGCCGCGCGCCTCCCGGCGCCGGTCCACGTCCTTCGCACGCAGGTGCACGAGGATCTCGGGGATGTCGATCTTCACCGGGCACACGTCGTAGCAGGCGCCGCACAGGCTCGAGGCGTAGGGGAGGGTCGAGTTCGGGTCGTCGGTGCCGCTCATGCCCGTCATCTGCGGGGAGAGGATCGCGCCGATCGGGCCGGGATAGGTGGAGCCGTAGGCGTGGCCGCCCGTGCGCGCATAGACCGGGCACACGTTCAGGCAGGCCGAGCAGCGGATGCAGTGCAGGGCGCTGCGCCCCTCGGGGTCCTCCAGCACCGACGATCGCCCGTTGTCCAGCAGCACCAGGTGGAACTCCTCGGGGCCGTCGCCCTCGTGCACGCCCGTGAACAGGGTGGTGTACGGGTTCATCCGCTCCCCGGTCGAGGAGCGGGGCAGCAGCTGCAGGAACACCTCGAGGTCCTGGAAGGTGGGGACGATCTTCTCGATCCCGACCACGGAGATCAGGGTCCGCGGCAGCGTCAGGCACATCCGCCCGTTGCCCTCGGACTCCACGACCACCAGCGTGCCCGTCTCGGCGACGGCGAAGTTCGCCCCGCAGATCGCGACCGAGCCGGGCATGTCCAGGAACTTCTCGCGCAGGAAGCGGCGCGCCGCCTCCGCGAGCTCGGCCGGGTCGTCGGTGATCGACGGATCGAGCTCCGGCATCGCCGCCAGGAAGATCTCGCGGATCTCCGCGCGGTTGCGGTGGATCGCTGGGACCAGGATGTGGGAGGGGGTGTCGTCCGCGAGCTGGACGATGAGCTCGGCGAGATCGGATTCGATCGCCCGGATGCCCGCATGCGCGAGCGCCTCGTTCAGGCCGATCTCCTGGGTCGCCATCGACTTGACCTTCAGCACCTCCCGGGCATCGCGCTCGAGGGCGAGGCGGGTGACGATCTCGGAGGCCTCCTCGGCATCGCGGGCCCAGTGCACGACGCCCCCGGCGGCTGCCACCGACTCCTCGAGCTGCTCGAGCAGCTCCGGGAGATGATCGGTGACCTGCCACTTCAGGGCGCTGCCGGCGCTGCGGAGCTTCTGCCAGTCGCGCACCTCGCGCACCGCCCCGGCGCGCTTGGCCTGGATCGTCGAGGTCGCGTGGCGCATGTTCGCGCGCAGGATCGCATCGCCCAGCGCCTCCCGCGCCGCCTCCGGGAACCCGCGCTCGCCCCGCAGGGTCGAGACGGGCGAGGCGTGCTGGGGGCGGACGGTCGGCATGCCCAGCTGGACGGTGCTCATGCGACCATCTCCTCTCGCTCGTTCCTCGCAGTTCGTCGACCGGCGGAGCGGCTCTCGACCATCTCCTCCCGCTCGTTCCTCGCAGTTCGTCGACCGGTCCAGGTGCTCATGACGCCCTCCCGAGGATGGTCTCCGACGGGACGAAGGGGTCCTCCTTCGTCGAGGCGAGGATCTGTGCGAGATGCACCGACCTCGGCGCCGCCCCGGTGCGGCGCAGCTTCCCGCCGATGTTCATCAGGCACGAGGCATCCCCCGCGACCACGAACTCCGCACCGGAGGCGACGACGTTCGCGGCCTTGTCGGTGACCATCGCGTCGCTGGTGGCGTCGTTCTTCACCGAGAAGGTGCCGCCGAAGCCGCAGCAGGTGTCGGACTCGGGCAGGTTCTTCACCTCGATGCCCTCGACCGCGCGCAGCAGCTTCAGCGGGCGCGGCCCCACCTTCAGGAAGCGCATCGAGTGGCAGGTGGGGTGGTAGGTGACCGAATGGGGGAAGTACGCGCCCACGTCGGTCACCTTCAGCACGTCCACCAGCAGCTCGGAGAGCTCGTAGGTCTTCGCGGCGACCGCGGCGGCGCGCTCCTCGAGCGCCGTGTCGCCCTCGTGCCGGGCGACCAGCGCGTGCTGGTCGCGGACGCAGCCGGTGCAGGAGCCCGAGGGCATCACGATCGCGTCCACCTCCTCGAGCGCCGGCTCGAAGGTGTCCACGAAGGAGCGCACGATCGGCGCGGCCTCGGTGTAGTAGCCGGAGTTGGTGTGCATCTGGCCGCAGCAGGTCTGCCGCCTGTCGAACACCACCTCGTGGCCCAGCCGCTCCAGGACGGTGACGGTGGCCCGGGCGACGTCCGGGGCCATCACGTCCACGAGACAGGTGGTCATCAGCGAGATCCGCATGAGCTCTCCTGGGGCGGCGAGGCGTCGTCGTCGACGCGCAGTGGGCGAGGCCGGGTGGCTCTCAGTGGGTGAGGTCGAGGGCGGCGGCGGTCCGCTCGAGGGTGCGATGCGCGAGCTCCGCATCCTCCGAGAGGTGGGTGCCCCAGCTGGGGACCATCGTCTGCAGCGCGGGTCGCCACGCCTCGATGCGCTGGGGGAACATCTTCTCGAGCATCGTGAGCATGATGCTCGTCGCGGTCGACGCGCCGGGGGAGGCGCCGAGCATGCCGCCGATCGAGCCGTCGGCCGCGGTGATCAGCTGGGTGCCGAACTGCAGCACGCCGTGCTTCTTCTTGTCGGGGGCGATCACCTGGACGCGCTGCCCGGCGGTGACCTCCTCCCAGTCGGACATGTCGGCGTCCGGCATGTACTCCAGCAGCGCCTCGAAGCGCTTGTGGGTGGTCGCGGCGAGCTGCGAGCCGAGGTAGACCATGAGGTCGAGGTTCGGCGGCGCGACCGCCATCATCTGGGTGAGGTTCGAGGGCTTGATCGACTCGAAGAGGTCCGTGTAGGAGCCGGACTTGAGGAACTTCGGCGACCAGCCCGCGTACGGGCCGAACATCAGCGAGCGCTTCCCGCCGACGTACCGGGTGTCCAGGTGAGGGACGCTCATCGGCGGGGCGCCGACGGCGGCCTTGCCGTACACCTTCGCGTCGTGCCGCGCGATGACGGCCGGGTCGGTGCAGCGCAGCCACTGGCCCGAGATCGGGAAGCCGCCGAAGCCGCGGATCTCCTCGATCCCGGACTTCTGCAGCAGCGGCAGGGCGTAGCCGCCCGCGCCGACGAACACGAACGGCGCGCGCACCACGCGCAGGGAGTCGTCGGCCGTGCTGCGCACCATGACGCCCCAGTCGTTGCCCATGCGGCGCAGGTCCACGACCTCGGAGCCGGTGGCGACGGTGGTCCCGGCGCGGGAGGCGAAGTCGAGCATCTCCCGGGTCAGGGCCCCGAAGTCGACGTCGGTGCCGTCGGGCGACCAGGTCGCGGCGATGGTCTCGGTGACCGGTCGGCCCTCGGAGACCAGCGGCGCCCACTCGGCGAGCCGGGCGTGCTCGGTGGTGAACTCCATGCGGTCGAAGAGCGGGTTGGCGACGAGGGCCTCGTGGCGGCGTCGCAGGTAGTCCGCGTTCTCCATCCCGTGCACGAAGCTCATGTGCGGGACGGTGTGGATGAAGCGGGAGGGGTCGCCGATCCGGTCGTTCTCCACGAGGTGGGTCCAGAACTGGCGCGAGACCTGGAACTGCTCGTTGATCGCGATGGCCTTGGCGGGGCTGACGGAGCCGTCCACGTCCTGCGGGGTGTAGTTCAGCTCGCACAGCGCGCTGTGCCCGGTCCCGGCGTTGTTCCATGCGTCGCTGGACTCCGCGCCGAGGGAGTCCAGGCGCTCGAGGACCACGATGTCCCAGTCCGGCTCGAGCTCGGTGAGCATCGCGGCGAGGGTCGCGCTGGCGATGCCGCCGCCGATCAGCACCGCGTCCGCGCGGGTCACGTCCAGGTCTGCCATGTCTCTCCGTTCGAAATGCTTCCTCGCGCCGGTGCGGGCGCCGCACGGGGCGAGGCTCGGGTGCCGCTGCGGGGGATGACGGCGTGGGCCGTGCACCCTCCGGGCGATCTCGTCCGTCAGACTATCGCCCTCCGCAGGGTGCGGTGGCTCCTGGGCCCGCGGCGGGCGTCGTCGTGATGGGATGGGCGCATGCCGACGATGCCGCCTCTCGCCCCGACCCCCGCCCAGCTCGCCTGGCAGCGCGACGGGCTCGGGGTCTTCTTCCACGTCGGGGTCAACACCTTCGCGGGCCGGGAGTGGAGCGACGGGAGCCTGCCGCCGGAGATCTTCGACCCCTCGGACCTCGACGCCGAGGAATGGGTTGTGCTGGCCGCGGAGCTCGGCGCGCGCTACGTGGTGCTGACCGTGAAGCACCACGACGGGTTCTGCCTGTGGCCGACGTCGACGACCGACTACTCCGTGTCCTCCTCCCCGTGGCGCGGCGGGGACGGCGACCTCGTCGCCGAGGTCGCGGCCGCCTGTCGGCGCCACGGTCTGGGGCTCGGCCTCTACCTCTCCCCGTGGGACCGCCACGCGCCCGAGTACGAGGATCCCGTCGCCTACGACGCGCTCTACCTCGCCCAGCTGCGAGAGCTGTGCACGGACTACGGCGAGCTTTACGAGCTGTGGTTCGACGGCGCCGGCTCCGCCGGGCGCGAGTACGACTGGGACGCGATCGGCGCGCTCATCGCCGAGCTCCAGCCCGGCGCGATGGTCTTCAACATGGGGCCCGCGACGATCCGCTGGGTCGGCAACGAGGACGGTCTCGCCTCCGATCCCGTCCGGTACGTCACCACCAGCGCGGACCTGAACAACTACGACGACGAGGTGCTGACCACGGCCGAGCCCCGCTATCTCCCGCCGGAGTGCGACGTCTCCCTGCGCGACGGCTGGTTCTGGCAGGAGGGGGAGGAGCCGAAGTCCCTGCCCCACCTGCTGGCGATCCACGACCGCTCGATCGGGCTCGGCGCGAACCTGCTGCTGAACATCCCGCCGGACCGGCGAGGCCGCATCGACCCGGCCGACGCCGCGCGGGTCCGCGAGCTCGCCGCCGCCCTGCGCGACCGCTTCGGCGAACCCCGGGAGGGAGCGCTCGCCGCCGACGGGGACCGGGTCGAGGTCGACCTCGGGCAGGAGATCGAGATCGAGCACCTCGAGCTGGTCGAGCGCCTCGAGGAGGGCCAGCGCATCATCGCCCATCGCGTCCTCACGGAGGACGGCACGGTGCTCGCCGCCGGCGGCAGCATCGGGGTGCGACGGATCCACCGCCTGCCCGCGCCGGTCCGCACCTCGCACCTCCGCCTCGAGACCGAGGGCGAGGGCGCCGTGATCGAGGCGGTGCGCGTGCATCGTCCGAGCTCCGCACCGGCACCGGATCTCACCGGCGCGCGCCGAGTGCCGAGGACGCCGCCGAGCCTCTGATCGCCCCGGGCGGAACAGACGTCACGCCAGCGGCGAACACACGGGGAATCCCCGCCCGATCCGCGTACTCTCGATCCATCACCACCACCGAATGGGGGAGGACCATGTTCGAACGGTTCACCGACCGGGCGCGTCGCGTCGTCGTCCTGGCGCAGGACGAGGCCCGCCTGCTCAACCACAACTACATCGGCACCGAGCACATCCTGCTCGGCCTGATCCACGAGAACGAGGGTGTCGGCGCGAAGGCGCTCGAGGCCCTCGGCGTGACGCTCGACGCCGTGCGCGAGCAGGTCCGCGACATCATCGGCGAGGGCAACCAGACCCCCTCGGGCCACATCCCCTTCACCCCGCGTGCCAAGAAGGTGCTCGAGCTGAGCCTCCGCGAGGCGCTCCAGCTCGGCCACAACTACATCGGCACCGAGCACATCCTGCTCGGTCTGCTGCGCGAGGGCGAGGGCACCGCCGTCAAGGTGCTCTCCCGCCTCAAGGCCGAGCCGTCGGCCGTGCGCCAGGAGGTCATCGAGCGCCTCTCCGGCTACCAGGGCAAGGAGCCGGCCAACGCCGGCGGCCCCTCCGAGGGCCAGCCCTCCGGCTCGCTCGTGCTGGACCAGTTCGGCCGCAACCTCACCCAGGCCGCCCGCGACGGCAAGCTCGACCCGGTCATCGGGCGCGAGGGCGAGGCCGAGCGGGTCAT
The DNA here is from genome assembly GCF_001807385.1 of Brachybacterium sp. HMSC06H03. Taxonomy (NCBI): domain Bacteria; kingdom Bacillati; phylum Actinomycetota; class Actinomycetes; order Micrococcales; family Dermabacteraceae; genus Brachybacterium; species Brachybacterium sp. HMSC06H03. The sequence goes on from NZ_KV788716.1 coordinate 8,108, forward strand.
GCAGGTGCTCAGCCGCCGCACCAAGAACAACCCCGTCCTGATCGGCGAGCCGGGCGTCGGCAAGAGCGCCGTCGTGGAGGGCCTCGCCCAGTCGATCGTCGCCGGGGACGTCCCCGAGACGCTCAAGGACAAGCAGCTCTACACCCTCGACCTCGGCTCCCTGGTCGCGGGCTCCCGCTACCGCGGTGACTTCGAGGAGCGCCTGAAGAAGGTGCTCAAGGAGATCCGCACCCGCGGCGACATCATCCTGTTCATCGACGAGATCCACACCCTCGTCGGGGCCGGTGCCGCCGAGGGCGCGATCGACGCCGCCAGCATCCTCAAGCCCATGCTGGCCCGCGGCGAGCTGCAGACCATCGGGGCGACCACCCTCGAGGAGTACCGCAAGCACATCGAGAAGGATGCCGCGCTCGAGCGTCGCTTCCAGCCGATCCAGGTCGACGAGCCCTCGGTCGCGCACACGGTCGAGATCCTCAAGGGCCTGCGCGACCGCTACGAGGCGCACCACAAGGTGACCATCACCGACTCCGCCCTCGTCGCCGCGGCGAACCTCGCCGACCGCTACGTCAACGACCGCTTCCTGCCGGACAAGGCGATCGACCTGATCGACGAGGCCGGCGCCCGCCTGCGCATCCGCCGCCTGACCGCGCCGCCGGAGCTCAAGGAGTTCGACTCCCGCATCGAGGAGGTGCGGAAGAAGAAGGAGGAGGCGATCGACGGGCAGGACTTCGAGCTCGCCGCGAACCTCCGCGACGAGGAGCAGAAGCTCAAGTCCGAGCGTGACGAGAAGGAGAAGGCCTGGCGCCACGGCGAGTCCGACGCGGTGACCACCGTCTCCGAGGAGGTCATCGCCGAGGTCCTCGCCGCCTCCACCGGCATCCCGATCGTGAAGCTCACCGAGGAGGAGTCCTCGCGCCTGCTGAACATGGAGGACGAGCTGCACAAGCGCGTCATCGGGCAGGACGAGGCCATCAAGGCCATCTCCCGGGCGATCCGCCGTACTCGTGCGGGTCTGAAGGATCCCAAGCGGCCCGGCGGCTCGTTCATCTTCGCCGGCCCCACCGGCGTGGGCAAGACGGAGCTGGCCAAGGCCCTGGCCGAGTTCCTCTTCGGCGACGAGGAGGCGCTCATCCAGCTGGACATGTCGGAGTTCGGCGAGAAGCACACCGCCTCGCGCCTGTTCGGCTCGCCCCCCGGCTACGTCGGCTACGACGAGGGCGGCCAGCTCACCGAGAAGGTGCGCCGCAAGCCGTTCTCCGTCGTGCTGTTCGACGAGGTGGAGAAGGCCCATGTGGACATCTTCAACTCGCTGCTGCAGATCCTGGAGGACGGCCGCCTGACCGACTCCCAGGGCCGCGTGGTGGACTTCAAGAACACCATCATCATCATGACCACCAACCTCGGCACCCGGGACATCGCCAAGGGCGTCTCCATGGGCTTCACCGCGGGCGGCGACCTCTCCACCGACTACGAGCGGATGAAGTCGAAGGTCCACGAGGAGCTCAAGCAGCACTTCAAGCCCGAGTTCCTCAACCGCGTCGACGACGTGGTGGTCTTCCCGCAGCTGTCCAGGACCGAGATCATCCAGATCGTCGATCTCGAAGTCGCGAAGCTCTCGCGTCGCCTGCAGGACCGCGACATGACGCTCGAGCTCACGCAGCCCGCGAAGGACCTGCTGGCCGAGAAGGGCTACGACCCCGTGCTGGGCGCGCGGCCGCTGCGCCGCACCATCCAGCGCGACATCGAGGACTCCCTCTCCGAGCGGATCCTGTTCGGTCAGGTCCAGGTCGGCGACCAGATCGTGGTCGACGCCGAGGGCGAGGGCCTGCTGGGCGATCTCACCTTCGCCCGCCGCGGCGAGGACGGCTCCCTCGAGCCGATCTCCGATGTGGTCGACGTGGAGTCGATGACCCAGGCCCGCGCCGAGGACGTCACCCACGCCGACGGCGCGGACGGCGCCGACAGCACGCCCGACAGCGCGGAGGCCAGCGCCTCCTGAGCTCGGGCCACGGCCCGGCCCCCGTCCGCGGGAGCCGGGCCGTGACCGATCCGCCTCCGGTCGCTCGCCGGAGCGCGGAGCACTCCCGGACCGGGATCACCGGTCACGGGATCACGTCCCGGAGCGCAGCGGCCCCCACGGGGGCCGCGGGACCCCAGACCGGAAGGACCCATGGGAGAGCTGCTCGATCGTCTCCTCTCGCTGACCGGCGTCCTGGAGGACTGGATCCTCCAGATCGGCGACGCCTGGTGGGTCCACCTCGTCGTCTACGCCTTCGCCGCCCTGGACGGCTTCTTCCCGACCGTCCCCAGCGAGTCGACGATCGTGTCCCTGTCCTCGCTGTGGTCGAGCTCCGGAAGCCCCTCGATCATCCTGATCGGGCTGGCGGCCTGGGCCGGTGCCTTCACCGGGGACAACCTCGGCTATCTCCTGGGCAACAAGATCGGCTGGGAGCGCTTCCGCTTCCTGCGCGGGGGCAAGGGTCGACGCGCGGTCGAGGCAGCGGAGAACGGGCTGCGCAAGCGGGCCCTGGTCTTCCTCATGACGGCCCGCTACATCCCCTTCGGCCGCACCGCCGTGAACCTCGTCGCGGGCGCCGTGCACTACCCGCACCGCCTGTTCTGGCCCCGCTCGCTGCTGTCCACCTTCGTATGGGCGGTGTACTCCTGCGCGATCGGCGCGGTCGCCGGCGCCTGGTTCGAGAACAACCACCTGCTCGCGATCACCGTGGCGCTCGTCGCCGCGATCGTGATGGCACTGGTGGTCGAGCGGATCATCGCGGCGGTGCACCGCTGGCTCGACCGTCGCGCCGAGCGCCGCGATCCCGAGGCCGACGCAGAGGCCGGCTCCGCCGTCGAGACCGGCACAGGCGTCGGCACCGGTTCCGCCGTCGGCACCGGCCCCGGCGCGGACGCCGAGGCCGACGCCGCCACCACCGTCCACGGAGAGGACAGCCCCGCATGACCTCAGGCACCGCCGCACAGATCCGTCCCGCGCTCCCGGCCGACGTCCGCGCCATCAACGCGATCGTCGAGCCGATGACCCACACCGGGATCCTGCTGGGCAAGGACCTCGTCTCCTACTACGAGGCCGTCCAGGAGTTCCTCGTCGCGGTCGACGAGGACGGCACGGTGGTGGGATGCGGCGCCCTGCACGTGATGTGGGAGGACCTCGCGGAGGTGCGCACGCTCGCCGTGTCCGACACGGTGCGCGGCACGGGCCTCGGCCACCGGTTGCTCGAGGCGCTGCTGGACCGGGCCGTGCAGCTCGGCCTCGAGCGCGTTTTCTGCCTGACCTTCGAAGTCGAGTTCTTCGCACGGCACGGCTTCGAGGAGATGGCCGAGACGGTCGACCCGGAGATCTACAGCCAGCTGCTGCGCTCCCCGGACGAGGGGATCGCGGAGTTCCTGGACCTCGCCCGGGTCAAGCCCAACACCCTGGGCAACACCCGCATGATCAAGCAGCTCGACCGGAGCGCCTGAGCCCGTCGGCACCGTGCTTCAGGGCATGCGCGGTGCCTCAGGGCAGACGCAGGCCGGGGAGCGCGCCGGCGTGGCCCGCCGCGGCGGCGTCTCCCCCCTCCTCCGCCACCGCTGCGAGCCCGTCGGCCAGCAGGGAGCGCACGCAGCGCTCCACCCGCACCGGATCCTCGGGATCCAGCGCTGCGAGCATCGCAGGAGCGGCCGCGCCCTGCTCGCGCAGCAGCGCCATGATCCGCCCGCGCATCTGCCGGTCCGTCCCCTCGAAGGACTGACGGCGTCGCGTGTCCTCCTCGGGCCCGGGGCGGCCCGCGGCGACCCACGCGCAGCCGATCCCCGCGAGGGGGCACTGGGCGCAGCGGGGCGTCCGCGCGGTGCACACCAGCGCGCCGAGCTCCATCACGGCCTGGTTCCACGCCACCGACCGCTCACGCTCCGCGGGCAGCGTGTGCGTGGCGAGCGCCCGTTCGGCGGCGGAGTAGGAGCGGTCCGGCAGCGCCCTGCCGCGGACGGCGCGGGCGAGGACGCGCCGGATGTTGGTGTCCACGACCACGGCGCGGTCGTGGTGGGCGAAGGCGGTGACCGCGGCGGCGGTGTACTCGCCGATCCCGGGCAGCGATCGCAGCCGCTCCTCGCCGCGGGGGACCACGCCCCCGTGCGCGCGCACGATCTCGCGGGCGCACTCCTGCAGGCGCAGCGCGCGGCGCGGATAGCCGAGCCGATCCCAGGCGCGCAGCACCTCGGAGGTCGGGGCGTCGGCGAGGGCGGCCGGCTCGGGCCAGCGCTGCATCCACTCCAGCCAGCGCGGCAGCACCCGCACCACGGGGGTCTGCTGCAGCATCACCTCGGAGACGAGGATCCCCCAGGCCGGCGCGTCGGGAGAGCGCCAGGGGAGGTCGCGGGCGGTCTCCGCGTACCAGGCGATCGTCGCCTCGATCATCGCCTCGAGGTCCGGACCGGCCGCAGCGGCCTCGTCCTCCGTGCCCGGGACGGCGGGCGCCGCGGGGCGGGTCGTGCCCTTCGGGGCGGTGTGGGAGCGGGTCACCCGGGGGACGGTATCGCATCCCGCCCCGGCGCCGGGGCGGGCACCGGCTTCGCGCGCGGGGCCCGCCCGGGGAACGACGTCCACCCCGGGAACGACGACGGGGGCGGCACCAGGTGGTGCCGCCCCCGTCGTGGGGTGCGCGGGCGATGCCGCGCCAGGGTGGAATGGACCAGGATCAGACCTGGGGGTTGCCGCCCTGGGGGTTCTGGGTCTTGAGCAGGTCGCGGATCTCGGAGAGGAGCACGATGTCCTCGGGAGCCGCCTCGATCTCCTCGTCCAGGTTCTTATTGCGGTTCGCCATCTCGCGGGCCTTGGTCATCGGCAGCACGAAGACGAAGTAGACGACGGCCGCGGTGATCAGGAAGGTGATGATCGCGGAGATCACCGCACCGAAGTTGATGAAGGTCGCCTCGTTGTTCTCGAAGATCTTGAAGCCGAAGCCCTCGACGCTGTCCGCGCCGCCCGCGGCGGCGACGACCGGGTTGATGAGGTTGTCGACGAAGGCGGTGACCAGCGCGGTGAACGCGCCGCCGATCACGACACCGACCGCGAGGTCGATGACGTTGCCCTGCATGACGAAGTCCTTGAAGCCCTTCATGGGAGTTCCTTCTCAAGATGGGGGGGATGAGGGAGAACCGAAGTCACGGCCCGCTCGGACTCTAGCGGATCACCGACACCGTCACATTCGACGTGCCGAGAGCGTGAGCGACTTCTCCGGACCGCTGCCGGTCCACGAGCACGAGCGCCTGGACACCGGTATCGGTCCCTGTGCTGAGCGCTCCCGTGCTCGTCGCGGCGGCGGAGAGGGAACGGATCTCCGCGGGGAGGCGGGTCGTGGACCCGTCGACGGGATCGCTCATCAGCAGCTCGATCCGCGTCCCCGATCGAAGATGCGGCAGCAGCACCTCCGGCACGGGGACGGCCAGCAGCGCCGTCCCCTCGGGGAGGGGGTCCTCGCCGGCGCCGAGGAGGTCCCCGGCGAGGATCGGTCCGCCCTCGGCGACCGGGGCGGCGAGGCGCTCTCCCACGAGGTCCTCCGCAGCGGTCGCGGCACCGGAGGGCACCAGCGAGCTCGCGACCTCGACGGTGCGCATCTGCTCCGCCTCCAGGGCGGTGCCGGTCGGCAGGTCCTCGGCGGCGACCACCACCTCCGTCCCGGTCACCGAGCCCGGCACGAGCGAGGGCACCAGCAGCACCGCGGCGGCGGCCACGACGAGCACGGCCAGGGTGCGGCGCCGACGGCGCAGGGCCCGGCGCCATGTCGGCAGGTGGGGGAGCAGTCGAGTGAGCATGCCCCGACGCTAGGGCCGCCTCCGCGACGGCGCGAGGGATCGCGCCCCGCAGTGGACGGCGGGGCGATGGGGAGGAGAGGTCAGGAGGCCGCGGCGGCGGGCTGCGCGGAGGAGCCCGTCGAGGAGCCGGCCGAGGACGAGCCGGCCGATCCCTCCGAGGACGAGGCGGTGCTGCCCGCCCCGTCGGAGGAGGAGCCCCCGCCCACGGTGGAGGCGCCCGAGGTCGCCGAGTCCGTCGAGTAGAAGCCCGAGCCCTTGAAGACGATGCCCACCGAGTCGAAGACCTTCCGCAGCGCCTCCTGCGCGCACTCGGGGCAGGTGGTCAGCGAGTCCTCGCTGAAGCTCTGGTACTGCTCGAAACGATGTCCGCAGTTCTTGCAGGCATAGACGTACGTGGGCACGCGGGTCCTCCGGGATGGTCGATGTGCGGGCCGCGCACGGGCGGCCTCAGGAAGTCTACGACCGCGCGGCGCTCAGGCGGGATCGGAGGTGACCAGCGAGACGATCCCGTCGGCCGTGAGCACCTCGCGGATCGGCACGTCGTGCTCCTCGCGCGGGAGCGTCCCGGCCTCGAGCAGCTCGTGCGGATGGATCACGACCACCACCCGCGCCTCGGCCGGAAGGGTGGTCAGCGCCCTGTCGTAGTAGCCGGCGCCGTGCCCGATCCGGGTGCCGGAGTGGTCCACGGAGAGCGCGGGGGCGAGCACCAGCACCGCCTCGGAGAGCGCATCGGGCCCGAGGCGCTCGCCCGCCGGCTCTTTCCCGAATCCGCGGCCGGGGGAGTCGGCGAAGGCGGAGACCCCGTCCCAGCGGATCCACTCGAGCTCCGCCCCGGCGGCGGCGGGGAACACGAGCTCCGCGCCCCGCGCGGCGAGGGCGGAGGCCAGCGGCATCACGTCGGCCTCCGTCGGGGTGGGATGGAAGGCGGCGACGCGAGGGGCCGGTTCCCCGGCCTCCTCCCGACGAGCGGCCAGAGCCTCGATGTCCGCGACGATCCCCGCGGCATGCGCGAGGATCGCCTCCGCCTCGCGGGAGCGCCGGGCGGGGTCCTCGCCGTACACGGCACGCCGGTCCGCGCGCAGCGTCGTGCGCAGCGCCTTCTTCTCCGACTGCTTGTCCACGAGCTGCTCGTCCACGAGTGCCTCCTTCTCCTGCTGCGCGCGCTGCTCCTGCGCAGGCGCCGGCTCTCCGCCCGGCGCGCCGACCCGGGGGCGGGAGGCCCCGGGCGGCGGCGCATCGGCCGAGGCCGGGCGTCCGCGGCCCAGAGTCGCACACGGCGGGAGAACGCGCAGGCGAGTCCGTCGGACGTCTACGATGACGCGATGGTTCACGTGTGGCCTCTGGTCCTGCGCGACGGGGAGCTGACGCTGCGCCCGCTGCGACGGCGCGACCGCGGAGACTTCGAGCGGCTGCGTGCCCGCAGCGCCGACTGGCTGCGGCCGTGGGATGCGACGGACCCGCTGAGCGAGCGCGGGCCCGCGGACTTCCGCACCCTGCGCCGCTGGGCAGAGGAGCAGGCGCGGCTGGGGACCTCCCTCCCGCTCGCGATGGTCGTCGGCGGACGGGTGGTCGGGCAGATCACCGCGGGCCCCATCTAGTACGGGGCGGTCCGCTCGGCGGTGCTCGGCTACTGGGTGGACCGGGAGATGGCCGGCCGCGGACTGGCGCCGCGCGCGGCGGCGCTGGTGATCGACCACCTCTTCGCCGAGCTCGGCCTGCACCGGGTCGAGGTGACCGTGCGGCCCGAGAACGCGCCGAGCCTGCGCGTGGTCCAGAAGCTGAACCTGCGGCCCGAGGGGCTGCGCCGCGCGGCGATCCACGTCGACGGCGGCTGGCGCGACCACCTCGTCTTCGCGCTGACCGCCGAGGAGGTCGCGACCGACCACGCCGGCTACGGGGTCCTGCGCCGACTGCATCGCGAGCATCCGAGCCCCGCACCGACCGGCTGAGCCCCGCGGTGGCGCGGCGCACGGATTTGCTCGCCGACACGCCCGCTCCGTGACCAGGCGAATCACGTCGGTGTCATTACTGTGGCTGTGTGGAGTCGATCAATCTCGGTGCCGTCCTCTTCGGCGGCCTGCTGCTGCTGTGGCTGGTGTACGCGCTGCCGCGCACCGCCGCCCGTCGCGAGGTGATGGGCCGCGCCCGCGCCGCGGACGAGGCCGGGATGTCGCCCCAGGCCCGGGATCTCTCCGAGGCCGTCCACGCCCGCCGCTCGTCTGCCGAGGTGACCACCCCCATGCCCCAGGACCGCCTGCTCATGCGTCCCGCCGATCCGACCCGTCGGCCCCGCTTCGACACCGACCCCGGCACCCGCGTCGACCTCGGCGAGGAGCGCGGCCGTTCGCGCCGCCTCATGCGCGGGGTGCTGATCGGGCTGATCGCCCTCACCGCCGCGCTGGTCGTCGGCGCGGTCGCGAGCGTGCTGCCCTGGTGGCCGCCGGTCCTCGGAGCGGTCGTGCTCGGCGTGTTCCTGGTGGGGCTGCGTCGTGCCGAGCTGGACCGTCGGGCCCGCCGCACCCGCGCCGCGACCCGCGCCCGTCAGGAGCGGGCCGAGGCCGAGACCGCGCGTCGACGCGCCGAGCAGGC
>NZ_KV788717.1:0-22848 GCF_001807385.1 Brachybacterium sp. HMSC06H03
CTCCCGCTCCCCCGTCGTCCCCCGGGGCCGCGCCTGCCGGGTCGCCGGGCTGCGGGGTCGCGGCGGTCACCGCCTGACCCCGTCCTGGGCGCCCTGCTCGAGTCCGGCCCGCACGTGGTCGAGGATCCCGTCGACGGCCTCGGTGATCTGCTCCCAGGTGAGCTCGAAGTCGCTCTCGTCGCCGTACCAGGGATCGCGGATGCCGGTGTCCTCCACGGGCTCGGGGGCGAAGTCGCGGACCATGCGCAGCGTCTCCGCGGCCCGGTCGGCGCCGAGCACCGAACGGATCGGGTCGACGTGGTCGTGGTCCAGGGCGAGCACGAGATCCGCGCTCCTCAGCTCCTCGGGATCCATCCGTCGGGCCCGGTGGGCGGAGGGGTCGATCCCGTGCTCGCGCAGCAGCGCCCCGGCACGCGGATCGATCGGGTTGCCGCTCTCCCAGCCGCTGGTGCCGGCGGAGGCGATCTCCACCTCCCCGGCGAGGCCCTCCGCCTCGACGGCCTCGCGCAGCGCGTACTCGGCCAGGGGCGAGCGGCAGATGTTGCCGGTGCAGACGGTGAGGATGCGGTAGGTCAACGTCACTCCTGTCAGGTGGTCGAAGGGGTCGTCCCGGGGTCCTCCAGCAGATCCGCGTACTCGGGATGACGCTCGATGAAGCCGCGGACGAACCAGCAGGTGGGGCGGACCTTCAACCCTCGGGCGCGGGTGTCCTCGAGGGCGAAGCGGACGATCGCCGAGCCGATCCCGCGCCCCGAGCGGTCCGGGGCGACGACGGTCGAGCGCAGGTCGCGCACCTCGTCCTCGTCCTCGAAGGCGAGGACGGCCACGACGGTCTCGCCCTCGAGGGCGGCGAAGCGGTCGCGATCGTCGTCGTGGACCAGGCGCACCGCGCCCTGGTCGGCGGAGGTCTCATCCATGCCGGTCACGGTACACTGCCGCTCATGCCCTCGCCCCTGATCTGGCACATCACCGAGTCGGCCGCCTGGGAGGCGGCGGTCCCGGAGGGCGTCTACACCCGCGCGACCCGCGGCAGGGACCTCGCCGAGGAGGGCTTCCTCCACGCCTCCTGGCCCGAGCAGGTCTCGAAGGTCGCCAAGCGCATCTACCCCGACCGCCCCTCGGACCTCGTGATCCTCGAGATCGATGTGGGCCGGGTCGAGGCGGCCGGCATCGCCGTGGACATCGAGGCCGACGTCGACGGCAAGGGCCGCGGCTACCCTCACATCATGGGGCCGCTCCCGGTCAGCTCCGTGGTGCGGCTGCGGCGCACCAAGTGGATCGGGCGGGAGTTCGTGGTCGTCGCCTGACCCGGCCCGTGCCGGCCCCGGCACCGGCCCCGACGCGCACCCTGTCCGCGCGGGACCGCCCCGCCCGCTCCGTGCGGGCGTACCATCGGGCATGGCCAGATCACGTCGCTCCGCGAAGTATCTCGACATCCATCCGGAGGATCCGCAGCCCCGCCTGATCGAGCAGGCGGTCGCCGCGCTCGAGGAGGGCGGCCTGATCGCCTATCCGACGGACTCCTGCTACGCGCTGGGCTGCCGTCTCGGGGACGCGGACGGCCTCGAGCGGATCCGTCGCATCCGCCAGGTCGGCAAGGACCACCACTTCACGCTCGTCTGCGCGGACTTCGCCCAGCTGGGGCAGTACGTGCTGGTCTCCAACCCGACCTTCCGCCTGGTCAAGAACGCGACCCCGGGGCCGTACACCTTCATCCTCCCCGCGACCCGGGAGGTGCCCCGCAAGATGGCCCATCCCAAGAAGCACACCGTCGGGGTGCGGATCCCCGACCACCGGGTGGCCCATGCGCTGGTCGAGGCGCTCGGCGAGCCGATCCTGTCCTCGACGCTGCTGCTGCCCGGGCAGGAGGACCCGCCCTCGGAGGGCTGGGTGGTGCAGGACCTGCTGGGCGAGCAGGTCGACGTGATCATCGACTCCGGCGAGGTGGGGATCGAGCCGACCACTGTCGTGGACCTCACCGGGTCCGAGCCCGTGATCGCCCGCGAGGGCGCGGGGGACGTCGACCGGATCTGATCGGCGATCTCCCGCCCGTCCGTCCGACCCGGCACCGGCCCCTCCTCGCGGTTCCCCGCCGCCTCGCCGCGCCCCGCCCTCGGGATCGTCAGCCCTGCTGCGCGCTCCGTCGGGTGGAGAGGACCCCGGAGAACGCGAGGATCCCCAGCGCGTAGATCGGCACCAGCCACAGCGCGTAGCGCAGCGTCAGCGCGTCCGCGAGCGCGCCGACGAGCGGCGGGGTGAGGAAGAAGCCGAGCCGCGCGAACCAGCCCACCACCGTGATGCCGACGCCGGAGGGCACGCCCGGGAGGTTGTCGGCCGTGCGGAAGGCCGCCGGGAACAGGGTGGCGATCCCCCAGCCCGCTGCCGCGAAGCCGAGCAGCGCGGTCGCCGGGCTGGGCAGCAGCAGGGCGATGCTCATCCCGACCAGGGCGATGAGGGCGCCGACGCGGGCGGTGACGCGGTCGCCGAGCCGGTCCACGATCGCGTCACCGGTGAATCGGCCGATCGTCTGGGCGCCCTGGAGGGCGACGAAGGCCATGCCGGCGAGGAACGGGGTCGCCTCGAAGGTGGAGCGCATGAACAGCGCGCCCCAGGTGTTGCCGGCGTCCTCGGTCGACCCCGCGAACACGAGCACCATGCCCAGCGCCGCCACGAGCCCCAGCGAGCGCGGGCCCATCCCCGCGATGCGCCGTCCCGCGGGCGCGACCGGCGGCACCTCGGCGGCGGAGGCGGCCGACGGACCCGCCGGGGAGTCGCTCGACGCCCCACCGGCACCCTCCGTCGCGGCGGCCGGTGCGCGCTCGGTCGAGTCGTCGCCCGGGAGCAGGAACCGGTAGGAGCCGAGCACGAGCGCGCCGAAGACGATCAGGCCCGCCACGCCCTGCGCCCACAGCGGCAGTCCGACCTGCGCGGCGGCCGCGCCCAGCAGCCCGCCGAGGACCGCGCCGAGCGACCACCAGCCGTGGTAGCTGTTCATGATGGAGCGCCGGTAGCGGCGTTCGACCCGCATGCCGTGCGCGTTCATGGAGATGTCGGTGAGCGCGTCGGCGGCCTGGGCCAGCAGCAGCGCGGCCGTCAGCCACAGCCAGGAGCCGGAGACGTAGATCGCCAGGTGTGAGGTCGAGGCGAGCAGCTGGAAGGCCACGGACGTGCGGGCCGAGCCGAAGCGGGACATGAGCCGGGCGGCGAACAGCCCCGCGAGCAGTCCGCCGATCGGCCCCAGCCCGACCGCGAGGCCGAAGGCGGTGTTGCTCAGCCCGATCGACTCCACCAGCTCGGGATACCGCGGCAGGATCGCGCAGAAGGAGGCACCGTTGAGGAAGAAGATCAGCGAGACCGCCCGGCGCGCGAGCATCGCGTCACGCGGCACGGCGGGGCGGAGGGCGTCGTCGGCCGATGGGGAGTGAGCGTTCACGATGCACCATTGTCCGTCACGACGGGGGCTTCGTCACGCCGCCTCCGCCCCGGTGCCCTGCCCGGCGGTCGAGCTCGGGCACGAGCGTCCCCGGGCACGACCGTGCCCGGCCGCCGCGAGGGCTGCCGGGCACGGTGGAGGATCAGGGACGGGGTTCAGACGAGGAAGCGCGGCACCACGGCGAAGGTGCCGTACAGGGCCACGAGGCTCATGGCCAGGCCCGCGATGAAGGTCGCCGGAGTGAACAGCGCCATCACGTAGAGGCCGGCGACGAACAGGCCGAACAGCACGAGGAACAGCACCGCCGACAGGACGACGTTGTTGCCCTTCGAGGTCATGTTCTCGTCCTCGTGCACCCGCGCGCGGCTCGTGTCCGCGACGTGCTCGTTGCTCATGCTGCCTTCTTTCCTGACTCTGCCGGTCCGCGACCGGCGGTGCGACGTCCACGGCGCCCGTCATCAGGCGCGGGCGACCAGGACCATCCTAGACCAGTGCGCGGCTGCTCGCCGCCACGTCCCGGTGCCGGATCGCGGTGAGCAGGCTCTCGAACACCGCGGCGCCGGCCTCTCCGTCGATCTCGGGATGCCACTGCACCCCGATCACGCCGGTGCCCGAGGCGGCCTCGACCGCGAGCGGGAGACCGCTCGCGTGCCGCGCGACGATGCGCAGGTCGCCGCGGACCTCGCGCACACCCTGGTGGTGGAAGGCGGTGACCCGGGCCGAGGTGCCGAGGGCGAGGGCGAGGTCGCTGGCCGCGTCGATCTCGACGTCGACCGCAGTGGGGGCGAGCCCGGTGGTCGGGTGGGCGGGAACGTCCTCGGGCAGGTGGCGGTGCAGCCGGCCGCCCTCGGCGATCGTGATGATCTGCAGGCCGCGGCAGATCCCGAGCACGGGCACGCCCACGCGTCGGGCGGTGCGGTAGAGCGCGGTCTCGAAGGCGTCGCGGGCGGGGTCCGGGGTCATGTCGGTCCCGAGCGCGTCCTCGCCCCAGGCCGCGGGATCGAGGTCGGTACCGCCGGTGAGGACGAGACCGTCGAGCTCGGCGAGCTCCTCCTCGGTCCAGCGGTCCTGCGGGGAGAGGATCACGGGCCGGGCGCCGGCCTCGCGCAGTGCGCGGACGTAGTGCTCGTTGACGACGACGGCGTCGTGACCCTCCCAGGCGCCGGACATCATGGTGCGGGTCCCCGCGGTCACGCCGATGAGCGGGCGACGAGTGCGCTGCGCCATGATGTTGTCCTTTCCGCAGTGGAGCCGGGTCACGTGCCGCCGATCGACGACAGGACTCAGTCCACCCCGCGGCAGCCCCTCCCCGCGAGCTGTGTGGCGGAATGTGACGGCGGCTCAGCGAGCGGGCACTCCCGCGTGCTCCTCGATCGCCCGGCGGTAGTAGCCGCGCAGCTGCTCGCTGAGCACCGGCCAGGTGCGCTTGCGCACGGACTCCAGCGCCGCCGCGCCGAAGGCCTCGCGCTTCGCGTCGTCGAAGAGCAGATCCGCGGCGCGGTCGCGGAGCTCGTCGAGCATCCCCGGGGTGTACAGCCAGCCGGTGCGGCTCGGGGTGACCAGATCCACCGGTCCTCCGCGGCGCGGTGCGATGACGGGCAGGCCGGAGGCCATGGCCTCCTGGATCGTCTGCCCGAAGGTCTCGAGCTCGCCGGGGTGGACGAAGAGGTCGGCGCTGGCGAGGTGCGCGGCGAGGTCCGTGCCGGAGCGGAAGCCGGCGAAGCGCGCCCGGGGCATGTCGCGACGCAGGGCGTCCCGCTCGGGGCCGTCGCCGACGATCAGCAGGCGCACCCCGGGCATGTCGTGCAGCACGCGCAGATCGGCGACCTGCTTCTCGGGGGCGAGCCGGCCCACGTAGACCACGAGCTTCTCCTCCGGCTCGGCGTAGCGGGCCCGGAGCTTCGCGCTGCGCAGCGAGGGGGAGAACAGCGAGGTGTCCACGCCGCGCCGCCACAGGTGGACCCGCTCGATGCCGTGCTCGAGCATCTGGTCGCGGGTCGCGGTGGACGGGGCGAGGTTGAGGGTGGCGCGGTTGTGCACGTCGCGCAGCAGCTGCCAGGAGGCGTTCTCGAGGAAGGGCATGCCGTAGCGGGCCGTGTAGCCGGGGATGTCGGTCTGGTACACGGCGACCGTCGGCACCCCGGCCTTCTGCGCCGCGACCACGGCGCGGCCGCCGAGGATCATCGGCGAGGCGAGGTGGATGACGTCGGGCGCGAACTCGTCGATGCGACGGCGCAGGGTGGCGGCGCTGGTGGTGGCGATGCGCACCTCGGTGTAGCCCGGCATGGGCGCCGAGGCGATGCGGCGCACCCGGACCCTGCGTCCGCAGGAGGTGCGCAGGTGCTTGTCGGCCCCGGGCCACTTCGGGGCGATGATCCCGAGATCATCGCCCGAGGCGGCGAAGTGGTCGACGACGCGGAGCACCGAGTTGGTGACCCCGTTCATGTGCGGCAGGAACGATTCGGCGACGACGAGGATCCTCACGACCCCGATGATCCGCCGCCCGGGTCTCCGCGGCGCCACGGGGGCGTGACGCGTCGTCGACCAGGCGGTGAACTCTCGCCCCCGTCCGCGGGCCCGGAGGCGGGGTCCCGACCGCCTCCGATCAGGACCCCGCGGGGCTCAGCGTCGCGCTGGCCTCACAGCCGGGAGGAGGCGATCGCCGCGCCCTCCACGAGCGAGGCGAGCTTCGCCCAGGCGATCTGCGGGTGGATGCGCCCGCCGAGTCCGCAGTCGGTCGAGCCGATCACCCGCTCGGGGCCGACGATCCGCGCGAAGCGCTCCAGTCGCTGGGCGACCAGCTCGGGGTGCTCGACGACGTTGGTGGCGTGGGAGACGATGCCGGGGACGATCACCTTGTCCTGGGGCAGCTCGAGGTCCTGCCACACGGTCCACTCGTGCTCGTGGCGCACGTTGGCGGCCTCGAAGGAGTAGTACTTCGCGTCGATCTCGAGCAGCAGCGGGGCGATGTGGCGGAACTCGATGTCGGTGGTGTGCGGGCCGTGCCAGGAGCCCCAGCACAGGTGGAAGCGGGTCTGCTCGGTCGGCACGTTCACCAGCGCCCGGTTGACGGCGTCGACGCGCTTGCGGGTGAACTCGACGTAGTCGGCGACCGACGGCTCGGGGTTGATCTGGTCCCAGTTCTCGGCGATCGACGGGTCGTCGATCTGCACGGTCAGGCCCGCAGCGGCGATCGCCTCGTACTCGGGGCGCATCACCTCGACCCAGGCGTCGAGGAAGGCGTCCTCGTCGCCGTAGTGGTCGTCGTTGATGCGGGAGCCGGAGCCCGGGGACAGCGCGGCGAGATAGCCGTTCGCGAAGCCGGCGGAGTCGAGCGCGGCGCGGAAGTTCGCCACGTCCTGTGCGACCAGCTCACGACCGGTGTCGGAGTAGGAGATCGCGGAGGTCGCGGCGGGGAAGGTGGTTTGGGAGCCGACGGTGATGCCCGAGGTCGGGTCCTGGTACGCCTCCGCGAAGAGCGTCCAGTCACGGCGATCGGGGAAGGTGGTCAGGCGCACGTTCCCGGGGGTGGAGCGCACCGGCTCGGAGGAGAAGTGGTCGCTGCCCGTGATCTCCAGGCCGCTGACCCGGTCGAAGATGTACGACCACCAGGAGCCGTAGTTCACGGCCGAGCCCATCAGGTGCCCGTACTCGCCGTCGTTGGGGATCGAGATCCCGATCTCGCGCTGCTTCGCGACGACGTCGAGGACGGCCTGGCGCAGCACCTCGCGGAACTCGTCGGTGGGGGCGGGGGTCAGTCCGTCCTCGCCGACGGGGCGGGCGGCGTTGGCGGCGATGAGCTCCGGGCTGCGGGGCAGGGAGCCGGCGTGGGTGGTGAGGATCTCGGTCATGGGCAGAGCCTAGGAGCAGGGGCGGCCCGGACACGAGCCGGGCCGTCACAGCAGTTCACGAAAACGCCCGCCCGGGCCGCGGGAGCGGTCCGGGCGGGCGAGGGGCGGGATCGGCCGAGGTCAGTCCAGCGGCCAGGTGGGCACCAGGTTGCGGTCGCCCCAGGCCTGGTCGATGCGACGCACCGGCGGCCAGTACTTCGACTGGATCCGCATCTGGGCGCTGTCGTGGACGGAGTCGTCCTCGGGCGCGGTCCAGGAGCCGGGGTAGACGGCGATCTCGCGGGAGTAAGGGTGGGTCCACTCCCCCGTCGCGATCGACGAGGCCGTGTGCGGCGCGTTCACCAGCGGGTTGTCCTCGGCGGGCCAGGTGCCGGCGAGCACCTCGTCGGCCTCCTTCGCGATCATCAGCATCGCCTCGACGAAGCGGTCGATCTCGGCGAGGTCCTCGGACTCGGTGGGCTCGACCATGAGCGTCCCCGCGACGGGGAAGGACATGGTCGGGGCGTGGAAGCCGTAGTCGATGAGGCGCTTGGCGACGTCGTCGACGGTGATCCCGGTGCGCTCGGTGAAGGGGCGCAGGTCCACGATGCACTCGTGGGCGACCAGCCCGTTCTCACCGGTGTAAAGGATCTCGTAGGACTCGGAGAGGCGGCGGGCCATGTAGTTCGCCGCGAGCACCGCCGAGGCGGTCGCGTGGCGCAGCCCGTCCGGCCCCATCAGCCGGATGTACGTCCAGGTGATCGGCAGGATCGACGGCGAGCCGTAGGGTGCCTGCGAGACGGGCGCGCCCCCGTGGACCTGCTCCCCCGCCCCGGCGACCGGGTGCGACTCGCGCTGGATCTCGGGGTGACCGGGCAGGAACGGCGCCAGGTGCGCCTTCGCCGCGACCGGGCCGACGCCCGGGCCGCCGCCGCCGTGCGGAATGCAGAAGGTCTTGTGGAGGTTCAGGTGTGAGACGTCGCCGCCGAACTCGCCGGGGCGCGCCACCTGCAGCAGCGCGTTGAGGTTCGCGCCGTCCACGTACACCTGGCCGCCCGCGTCGTGCACGAGCTCGCACACGGTGCGCACCTCCTCCTCGTACACGCCGTGCGTGGAGGGGTAGGTGATCATGATGGCGGCGAGCTCGTCGCCGTGGTCCTTGATCTTCTGCCCCAGGTCATCGAGGTCGATGTTGCCCTTCGGGTCCGAGGCGACGACCACGACGCGCAGGCCCGCGTTCACGGCGCTGGCGGCGTTGGTGCCGTGGGCGGAGCTCGGCACGAGGCACACGTCGCGGGAGGACTCGCCGCGGGAGGCGTGATAGGCGCGGATCGCCAGCAGGCCCGCGAACTCGCCCTGCGAGCCGGCGTTGGGCTGCAGGGAGACCGTGTCGTAGCCGGTCAGGTCCGTCAGCCAGGTCTCGAGCTGGGTGATGAGGTCGAGATAGCCCGTCACGTCCTCGGCCGGCGCGAAGGGATGGATCCCGTTGAACTCGGCCCAGGTGATGCCGGCCATCTCGGTGGCGGCGTTGAGCTTCATCGTGCACGAGCCCAGCGGGATCATGCCCCGGTCCAGCGCGAAGTCCCGGTCGGAGAGGCGGCGCAGGTAGCGCATCATCGCGGTCTCGGAGCGGAAGGAGGAGAACACCGGGTGGCGCAGGAAGGGGTCCTCGCGCACCAGGCCGTCCCAGCCGGCGCCGGAGCCGACCTCGGCGAGCTCCTGGCCGGGGGTCGGGGCGTGCGGGGCGAAGGCCGCGGCGATCGCCTGCAGGTCCGCGGCGGTGATCGTCTCGTCCAGCGACAGGTGGACGACGTCGTCGCCGAGCACGCGGACCAGGAACCCGGCCTCGCGCAGGGAGGCGGAGATGTCGGTGGCGGTGCCGGTGGCCCGCACCTCGAGGGTGTCGAAGAAGGAATCCGCGACCAGCTCGAAGCCGCTGCGGCGCAGGAGGTCGGCGAGGGAGGCGGTGCGGTCGGCGACCGTGCGACCGATCCGGGTCAGCCCCTCCGGGCCGTGGTAGACGGCGTACATCGCGGCCATCACGGCCAGCAGCACCTGCGCGGTGGTGATGGAGCTGGTGGCCTTGTCGCGGCGGATGTGCTGCTCGCGGGTCTGCAGGGAGAGGCGGTAGGCGGGGTTGCCGTCGGCGTCGCGGGAGACGCCGACCAGGCGGCCGGGCAGCTGCCGCTCGAGGCCCTTGCGCACGGCGACGAAGCCGGCGTGCGGGCCGCCGAAGCCGAGCGGGATGCCGAAGCGCTGGGTCGTGCCGACGGTGACGTCGGCGCCGAGCGAGCCCGGGGAGGCGAGCATGGTCAGGGAGAGCAGGTCCGCGGCGACGATCGCGACGGCCTTGGTGGACCTGACCTCGGCGATGACGTCGCGCGGATCCCAGATGCGGCCGGAGGCGCCGGGGTACTGGATCAGCGCGCCGAAGTAGTCGCCCTCGGGGGCGCCGCCCGTGCGGAAGTCGACCTCGCGCAGCTCGATGCCGAGCCCGTCGGCGCGGCCCTGCAGCACCGCCTTGGTGGCCGGCAGCGCGTCGGCGTCGACGAGGAAGACGTTCCCGTTGCGCTTCGCGGTGCGGCGGGCGAGCATCAGCGCCTCCGCCGCGGAGGTCGCCTCGTCGAGGGTGGAGGCATTGGAGACGTCCATCCCGGTGAGGTCGCAGACCATGGTCTGGAAGGTCAGCAGCGCCTCGAGACGGCCCTGCGAGATCTCGGGCTGGTACGGGGTGTAGGCGGTGTACCAGGCGGGGTTCTCCAGCACGTTGCGCTGGATGACGGCGGGGGTGTGGGTGCCGTGGTAGCCGAGGCCGATCAGGGAGCGGCGCGTGGTGTTGCGGTCCGCGAGGGCGCGGAGCTCCTCGAGCGCGGCGGGCTCGGTGATCCCGTCGGGGACGGAGGTCGCGCCGAGCGCCTCCTCGTCCAGCAGGATCGTGGAGGGCACCGCCGCCCGCAGCATCTCGTCCAGGGACTCGTAGCCCAGGACCTCGAGCATGTGGCGCTGGGCGCCGGGGTCGGTGCCGACGTGGCGGCGGACGAAGGAGTCGTGATCGAGCGCAGACGTTGCGGTCATGAAGGCGTGTCCCTGAGGTTCTACGTGGAGGTGCGGGGTCGTGGCCTGGGCGCGGGGCGGCCCGGCACCGGGCCGCCCCTGCATGCTCAGGACTGGGTGAGGGCCTTGTACTCCTCAGCGCTCAGCAGGTCGTCGGGCAGCGCCTCGAAGGTTGCCTTGATCAGCCATCCCTCCTCGAAGGGCGAGGAGTTCACGAGCTCGGGCTCGTCGACGACAGCCTGGTTGGTCTCGGAGACGGTGCCGCTGATCGGCGAGAAGAGATCGGAGACGGACTTGGTCGACTCGATCTCGCCCATCTCGGTGCCGGAGGTGATCTCGGAGCCGGCCTCGGGCAGGTCGACGTAGACGACGTCGCCGAGCTGCTCGGCGGCGAAGTCGGTCACGCCGATGACGGCGACGCCGTCGGACTCGACACGGACCCACTCGTGGTCCTTGCTGTAGAGGAGTTCTGCGGACATTTCTCTGGTCCTTCCTGGGGACGGTCGGGGAACTCGGAGCCGCTCAGCCGCGGCGGTAGAAGGGCGTCTCGACGACGCGGACCGGCAGGTCCTTGCCGCGCACGTCGACCACCAGCTCGGTGCCGACCTCGCGGTGGGAGGGGTCGATGTAGGCCAGCGCGATGGGATGGCCGAGGGTCGGCGAGAGCACGCCGGAGGTGACGGCGCCGATCTCGTTCCCCTCCTCGTCGCGGACGGCGGAGCCGGCGCGGGCGGCCCGGCGGCCCTCGGCCGCGAGGCCCACCAGGACAGGCAGGCCCTCGGTCTGCGCCGCCTCGGTGGCTTCCCGGCCGACGAAGTCGCCCTTGGAGGAGAGCGCGACGATGCGGCCCATGCCCGCCTGGGCGGGCAGCAGGTCCCGGCTCAGCTCGTTGCCGTACAGCGGCATGCCGGCCTCGAGGCGGAGGGTGTCGCGGCAGGCGAGGCCGCAGGGCACGATCCGGTCCCCGCCGACGGCGGTGAGGGCCTTCCAGAGCTCCTCGGCGGAGTCGTCGCCGACGTACAGCTCGAAGCCGTCCTCGCCGGTGTAGCCGGTGCGTGCCACGAGCAGGTCGCCGC
This sequence comes from Brachybacterium sp. HMSC06H03, assembly GCF_001807385.1. Taxonomy (NCBI): domain Bacteria; kingdom Bacillati; phylum Actinomycetota; class Actinomycetes; order Micrococcales; family Dermabacteraceae; genus Brachybacterium; species Brachybacterium sp. HMSC06H03. The sequence continues at coordinate 11,394 of NZ_KV788717.1, forward strand.
CGCGGTAGGTGCCCTCGGCGAAGCGGTAGTACTTCATCGAGGTGATGTCCTCGGCGGTGACGCCCTCGACGCCGGAGTCCTCGGCGGCCAGGAGGTCCAGCAGGATCTGCTCGCCGACGGGGCCCTGCACCGCGATCAGGGAGGTGCGGTCCGAGGCGTCGTCGACCTCGACGTCGAAGCCCGCGACGCGGGCACGGAGCTCCTCGGCGTCGACGACGGCGTTGGAGGCGTTGGCGACGACGAGGAAGTGGTCCTCGGCGAGCCGGTAGACGATCACGTCGTCGATCACCCCGCCCTGCTCCGTCAGGAGCAGGGTGTACTTCGCCCGGCCGACGGCCACGGCGGAGAGCTTGCCGGCCATGGCGTGGTCGAGAGCGTCGCCCGCCTGCGGCCCGCGCAGCTGGATCTCGCCCATGTGGCTGAGGTCGAAGAGGCCGGCGCTCTCGCGCACCGCCCTGTGCTCGGCGAGGTCCGAGTCGTAGCGGACCGGCATCCGCCAGCCCGCGAAGTCCGTGAACGTCGCTCCGAGCGACTCGTGGACCGCCTCCAGTGCCGTGCGGCGAAGGTCCTGGTCGACCATGGTGCTCCTACTCGTCCGGGGACTGCGTGAATGTTCGTCCTGACCGACTCGCGAGGCCCGGTGCGGGACCGGGCACCGACGCTCGGCGGCACTCCGATGTGCCGCAGGGTCACCATACCGAACCCGGACACGCCTCACGGTCCTCGTCGCACCCCGTCGCCACGGTGACGCGGGACCCCGGCGGGCGCGACGGGCCCTGGTGCTTGTACCGTGGTGGTCGTGACGAAGGAAGGCACCGCCGAGTGGCCCGTCCGGATCCGCAGTCCCCGACTCGTGATCCGGCCGCCGGGCGACGCCGACCGCACTGCGCTGATCCGGCTGATGACCGACCCGGTCACCCGCGAGTACCTCGGCGGCGCGGTGGACTACGCCTCCCGCCAGGCGCTCGAGCTCTCGCCGCTGGGCATCACCTGGGGTCGCTGGGTGCTCGCCCTGGCCGAGGACGACACGATGATCGGCTCGATCACGCTGGACTACGACCGCGGGGAGCTGGAGCTGTCCTACGCGCTGCTGCCCGAGTGGACCGGTCTGGGCTACGCCGCGGAGTCCTGCATCGCGCTGCTGGACTGGGCGCGCCGCGAGCTCGAGGACGAGGTCGTCATCGCGATCAGCCAGACCCGCAACAAGCGCAGCGTGGCCCTGCTGCGCAAGCTGGGGTTCACGGTGCGCAAGGGGCTCGAGGAGTTCGGCACCCAGCAGCTGCTGCTCGAGCGCTCGCTGCGCGAGCCGCTGCCCGCCCAGGAGACCACCCTGCAGACCGCTGAGGACCCGCCGCCCCCGACGCGCCGCTGAGGGCGCCGCACTCAGCCGCGACGGCGCTCAGCCGCGTCGGCGATCAGCCGCGTGCGACGGGGCAGCTCATGCAGCGCGGACCGCCCCGACCGCGCCCCAGCTCGTCGCCCGCGAACTCGAGCACCTCCACCCCCTGGGCGCGGAGGTAGTCGTTGGTCGCCGCGGCCCGCTCGTAGGCGATGACCCTCCCCGGTGCGAGGGCGAGCACGTTGCACCCGTCGTCCCACTGCTCGCGCGCGGCGGCGTAGGCGTCCAGCGGCGGGGTGAGCACCCGCAGGGAGGGGACCTCGAGCCCGCGGGCGAGCACGGCGTCCATCTCGTCGGCCGACCGCGTCCGGGAGACCAGCCGGTCGCCGAGCGGCTCGATCTCGAAGGTCTCCAGCGCCGGCAGGGGGCCGAAGCGCAGCATCGACTCCTCGTCGACGACGGTCGTGACGGTGTCCAGGTGCATCATCGCGCGGCGGTGGGGCAGCGCGATCGCGATCACCCGGTGCACCGCGTCGTCGGCGAGGAGGGCGGCGGCGAGGCGCTCGACGCCGACGGCACTGGTGCGCTCCGACATCCCGATCGCGACCGTGCGCGGGGACAGCATCATCACGTCGCCGCCCTCGACGCTCGCCGCTCCGACGCCGTCACGGCCGAGCAGGCGGCGCGGACCGCCGGGCCCGCCGAAGCGCGGATGGTGGCGGTAGACCATCTCCAGGTGGAGGCTCTCCCGTCGCCGGGCCGAGCGTCGCATGGCGCCGACCGAGACCACGTCGCCGATCCAGGCGGAGGTGTCACGGGTGAACAGGTGGTTGGGCAGCGGGTCGAGCACGAGGTGCTCCTCCCCCACCCGCTGCAGCGCGATCGAGCGCGGCTCCGCCCCGAGCGACCTCAGCTCGCCGACGGTGATCCCGCCGATCAGCACGTCCGCGAGCGCCTCGGCGTCGAGGTCGGCGAACCCTCCGCGCAGGTCCTGGACGGCGATGTCGCCGAGCACGGCGGGGTCGAGGGCGCGGGCGAGCAGGTGCTCCCGCAGCCCCACGTCCCGCAGGATGTCGACGAGCAGGTCCCGCAGCTGGAGGACCTCGACCCCCTGGCCGCCCAGGAGGCGGGTGAACTCGTCGTGCTGCGCCTCAGCGCGGTCCCGCCACAGCACCTCGTCGAAGAGCAGCTCCTCGCGGGTGTCCGGGGTGAGCCGCTCGAGCTCGCGGCCGGGCCGGTGGACGAGGACGGTGCGCAGCGGCGAGATCTCGTCGTGCACCCCATGTGCGCCCGCGGCGGGAGCCGCCTCCGAGGTCGGGGCCGTGCCGGTGCTGCTCATGCTGCGCTCTCCTCGCGGGTCGACGTCCTCGTCGTGCCGGACGCTAGCAGAGCACCGGGGCGGGATGATCGATACGCTGGGAGCACCCGCCACCGTCATCCAGGAGGATCCGTGTCCGAGCTGTCCATCCCCACCACCGCCCTCGCCGACGGCACCGTCTTCCCGCTGATCGGCTTCGGCACCTCCGGCATGAAGGGCACGGGCGGCGCCGACGCCGTCGCGGCGGCGCTGCGCGCCGGCTACCGGCTCGTCGACACCGCCGCCCAGTACGGCAACGAGGCCGCCGTCGGCCAGGGCCTGCGCGACAGCGGCCTGGACCCCGACGAGGCGCTGATCACCACCAAGATCGCCGGCGGCGACCAGGGCCGGGAGGAGGCCCGCGAGGGCCTGCTCGGCTCGCTGCGCCGCCTGGGCCTGCCCCGCGTGGCCCTGACCCTCATCCACTGGCCGAACCCGTCGCGGGGCCTCGCCCTGGACACCTGGCGCACCCTCGTCGAGCTGAAGGAGCAGGGCCTGACCCAGCACATCGGCGTCTCGAACTTCCGCCCCGAGCAGCTGCAGCAGCTGATCGACGAGACCGGCGTCGCGCCCGAGGTGAACCAGATCCAGCTCTCCCCCGCCCTGCAGCGGCGCGAAGCCGTCGCCTTCCATCGCGAGCACGGCATCGTCACCCAGGCCTGGGGCCCGCTCGGCGGCCGCGAGGGCCTCGGCGAGCAGTTCGCGCTGCGCCGCGTCGCCGAGAAGCACGGCGTGAGCACCTCGCAGATCTCGCTGCGCTGGGCCGTGGACCAGGACATCGTCGTGATCCCGAAGTCGCAGGACCCGACCCGTCAGCGCACCAACGCGACGCTCGAGGGGATCTCCCTGGACGACGAGGACCGCGCACTGCTGGCCTCCCTCGACCTCGGGGAGGACGCCGCCTGGGACTCCCGCGAGCACGAGGAGTGGTGAGCACGGCCGCTCCCTTCGTCCCGGGACCGGAGCACCGTGAGATCGTCTTCCTCACGGGCTCCGGGCTCAGCGCCCGCACGGGACTGGGCACCTTCCGCGGCCCGGAGGGCCTGTGGGCCCTCGAGCCGGAGACCGAGCAGGCGATGCACGCCTCCCTGCTGCCTGCCTCGCTGCCGCAGCTGTGGGCCGTGTGGGGGCGGATGGCCTCGATCGCGCTCGCGCACGGCCCCACTCCGGGGCACCGGGCGATCGCCCGCCTCGGTGCGCCGGTGATCACCCAGAACGTCGACGGGCTGCACCAGGCCGCGGGCAGCGAGGTCGTCGCCGAGCTCCACGGCAGTGCCCTGCACGCGGTGTGCCTGGGGCGGCGCTGCGACTGGCGGGCGGTGCTCGCGCCGGGCGAAGGATGCTCCCCCGAGGACCACGGCGTGCCCGGTCACTGCCCGCGCTGCGGCGAGCCGACCCGCCCGGACGTGGTGCTCTTCGACGAGCAGCTGCCCTCCGCGGAGCTCGAGCTCGCCATGCGCCTCGCGCGGCGTGCGGATCTCTTCGTGGTCGTCGGCACCAGCGGGGTCGTCTTCCCCGCGGCGCAGCTCGCGCCGCTGGCCCGGGAGCACGGGGCGACGACGGTGCTGGTGGACATCGCTCCGCCGCACGGCTCCTCCGAGCTGTTCGACCACGTCCTGGCCGAGGACGCGCATGAGGTGCTGCCCGCCTGGGAGCGGCGCGTCCACCGCGTCGGCGGGACCTCGTTCCTCGACCCCTTCGGGGGCTGAGCGCAGCGGTCCCGGCAGGCGCGCGCGACCCGCGAGGCAAGGGGCCCCGCGGGTCGTCGGCTCCGGATCAGATCCAGATCGCCGGGTCGGTCTGCTCCTCGGGATGCGCCGCACCGACGCGGACCGTCGCCGGGATGCCCACGGCGGTCGCCCGGGCCGGGACGTCCTTGACGACCACGGCGTTGGCCCCGACCTGGGCGCCCTCGCCGAGCGTGATCGGCCCGAGCACCCGGGCACCGGCCCCGATCACCACGCCGTCGCCGACCGTGGGATGGCGCTTGACCCGCTCCATGGACCGGCCGCCGAGGGTCACCCCGTGGTAGAGCATCACGTCGTCGCCCACCTCGGCGGTCTCGCCGATCACGACGCCCATGCCGTGGTCGATGAAGAAGCGCCGGCCGATCGTGGCGCCGGGATGGATCTCGATGCCGGTCAGCGAGCGCGCTCCCTGGGCGAGGACGAGGGCGGGCAGCCTGGCCCCGCGCGCCCAGAGCCGGTGCGCCACGCGGTGGGTCCAGATCGCGTGCAGCCCCGGCGAGGTCAGCAGGATCGCGAGGTCGTCGGTCGCCGCAGGGTCGCGGCGGTGCGCCGCCGCGAGGTCCTCCCGGACGCTCGCGACGACGCCCATCACCCGGTCCAGGGCGGCCATGGCGTCCTTCCTCAGTCCGCGTACTGCGCGAACAGCGGAGTGGACAGGTAGCGCTCGCCGAAGGAGGGCACGATCACCACGATGGTCTTCCCGGCGAACTCCTCGCGCGCGCCGACGCGGGCGGCGGCCTCGATCGCAGCGCCGGAGGAGATGCCCACCAGCAGGCCCTCGCCGCGGGCCACGGAGCGGGCCCGCTCCATCGCCGTCTCGGCGTCGATGTCGAGGACCTCGTCATAGACCTCGCGGTCCAGGATCGAGGGCACGAAGTTCGCGCCGATGCCCTGGATCTTGTGGGGGCCGGGCTGGCCCCCGTTGAGGATCGCGGACTCCTCGGGCTCGACGGCGAAGACCTTCACCTCGCCCTTGCGCTCCTTGAGCACCTGGCCGATGCCGGAGATGGTGCCGCCGGTGCCGATGCCGGCGACGACCGCGTCGACCTCGCCCTCGGTGTCCGCCCAGATCTCCTCGGCGGTGGTGCGGCGGTGGATGTCGAGGTTCGCCGGGTTGTCGAACTGCTTGACCTGCACCGCGCCGGTCTCCGCCGCGATCTCCTCGGCCTTCTCGACCGCGCCCTTCATGCCCTTGGCGGCCTCGGTGAGGACCAGCTCGGCCCCGTAGGCGCGCAGCAGCATCCGCCGCTCCTTGGACATCGACTCGGGCATGGTCAGGACGACCTTGTAGCCGCGGGAGCCGCCGATCATGGCCAGCGCGATGCCGGTGTTGCCGGAGGTCGCCTCGACGATGGTCCCGCCGGGCTTCAGCTCGCCGGACTGCTCCGCGGCGTCGATCATGGCCACGCCGATGCGGTCCTTGACGGAGTTGGCGGGGTTGTAGAACTCGAGCTTGGCCAGGACGGTCGCGCGGACGTCGTCGCCCAGGCGGTTGAGCTTCACCAGCGGGGTGCGGCCGACAAGATCGGAGACGTTCTCGTAGACGGGCATGCGGTACCTCCTCGTCGGGCCCCGCACGGTGCGGGGCCAAGGGTTTCTTGTGTCGATCATAACGGGGCGAGCGGTGAAGGGCCCGGAAGTTCGACGGGCGAACCACGGGACGCCGACGGGAGCGGCTGACGGGAGCGGCCGCGGAGACTCCCGGGGTTCTTCCGCGGGTCGACGGGAGGAGGGGCGCGACACCGGCGGAGGTCGTCCCCCTTCCCGCCGGTCGAGCCGTTACGGTCGCCTCATGTCCACGTCGCGTCCGTCCTCCGCCGCTCTCGACGCACCCCGCACCCGCCGTCCCTCGAGGGTCGTCCTGCTGCTGCTCGCGCTCCTGGCCGTCCTCCTGCCGGCGGCGCTCGCCCCCGCGCCCGCGCGCGCCGAGCCGCCGGCCTCCGTCGAGGTCACCGACACCACCCGCTCCGTGGACCCGGAGATCCTCGAGCACCGCCTCGCGGAGATCGACTTCCGCACCGAGGTGCGCCTGGTCGTGCTCGTCCTGGACGTCACCGAGCACGACCTGGACCCGGCGGACGACAGGGCGCTGAACGACGCGGTGCTCGACCACGCCCGCAGCTCCGACCCCTCGCTGCTCTCCGCCGACGGGTCGCACTGGGCCGACGGGACGGTGATCCTCGCCCTGGACCCGGAGAACCGGTTCCTCGGCAGCTACAGCGGGGAGGACGTGAAGCTCACGGAGGAGCAGTTCGCCGATGTCCAGGACGCCATGCGCGACCCCGCCCGGGACGGGGACTGGGACCGGTCGGTCGAGGCGGGTGCGAAGAAGTACGCGTCGCTCCTGCTCCGTCCCTGGTGGCGTCATCCCGCCGCGCTCGTCGCCGCAGCGGCCGTCGTGGTCGGAGCCGTCGTCGCGGCGGCCTCGACCCTCGGACTGCGTCTCGCAGCACGGCGCCGGGTGGATCGTGCCCTGCCTCGGCACCAGGACGTCCTGACCAAGCGCGCGATCACCGACGCCGCGGCGCGCACCCTTCCCGAGCACTCCGCCTACGCGCAGGCTGCGGTTCTCGCCCACGAGCGGTACTCCCAGGACCTCGAGGAGGCGGCCCGGCTCCGCGCCGCCCTCCCAGAGCCTGCCGAGCGCCCCTGGGTGTGGGGCCTGCGCGGCCGCGAGCGGGCGACGGCCACGGACTTCGAGCGCGTGGTGGAACGGCTCGACGACGCCGACGACGACATCCTCGCCGCCGCCGATCTGCTCCATCGCAGCGGGGAATGGCGAGCAGTCTGGGACCGGGAGCTCGAACCGCTGCGCGACTCCCTCGCCGCCCTCGGGGAGGTCGAGGAGGACCGCGGGGAGATGAGCACTGCCGAGCAGGCCTCCGCGGACCGTCTGCTGACGCTCGGCGACGGAATCGCCCGCGAGCTGGACCGGCTCACCGCTCGACTCGAGAACGACGCGATCGACCCCGACTCGGCCCTCGAGGAGCTCGACACCCTCACCCGGGAGCTCTCGGCCGCGGTCGAGGAGCTCGCCGAGCACCGCATCGACGTGCTCGCCGAGGACGACGACGAGCGCGAGGTGCTGCGCGACGCCTTCGAGGACGCGGACGGCGGGGAGTACCGCTCCCTGCGCGCCCGACGTCACGCGCTGACGCGTGGGACCTCACCGGGCCTCTGGCAGCTCAGCCCCGTGCTGTGGTATTCGAGCTGGCACCGCGAGTCCGGCTCCGCGCTCGAGACGCACCGCTCGCCCTCCTCGGGAGGCGGCGGCGTGACGGGCTACTCCGGAGGCGGGTTCTCCGGCGCGGGCAGCTCGAGCCGCTTCTGAGCCGGCGCCGGGCTCGCCCGCCCCTGCACCGGCCGCGGACGAGGAGGGACCCGTGGCCTGCCTGCGCAGGTCACGGGCCCGTCCCGTCGGCGGGAGCGGTCAGTAGACCATCCCCATGTACTCGCGCACGCGCTGCAGGGTCTCGTCGGCCGCGGCGTTCGCGCGCTCGTTGCCGGTGCGCAGCACCTGCATCAGGTGGCCGGGGTCCTGCTCGAGCTCGGCGCGGCGGGCGCGCAGCGGGGCGAGGTGGGCGTTCAGGGCCTCGGCGGTGAAGATCTTCAGGGTCCCCGCGCCGCGGTCGCCGATCTCCTCGGCGATGTCCTCAGGGGTGCGGCCGGTGGACTGCGCGGCGATCGTGAGCAGGTTCGCGACCTCGGGGCGGTTCTCGGGGTCGTAGGTGATCTGCCGGTCGGCGTCGGTCTTGGCCTTCTTGATCTTCTTGAGCGTCTCGGCCTCGTCCATCCGCAGCATGACGGTGTTGCCCAGCGACTTGCTCATCTTGTTCTCGCCGTCCAGCCCCAGGATCGTCGGCGACTCGGAGAGCAGCGCATCGGGCTCGGGGAAGTACTGCTCGCCGCCCGCATAGCGCTCGTTGAAGCGGCGGGCGATGACGCGGGTCTGCTCGATGTGGGGCAGCTGGTCCTTGCCGACGGGCACGAGGTTGCCGTGGCAGAAGAGGATGTCCGCGGCCTGGTGCACGGGATAGGTGAGCATGAGCCCGCCCATCGCGGACTTCCCGGCCGAGGCGAGCTCCGCCTTGACGGTGGGGTTCCGCTCGAGCTCCGGCTGGGTGACCAGCGAGAGGAAGGGAAGCAGCAGCTGGTTCAGGGCCGGGACGGCCGAGTGGGTGAAGATGGTGGAGCGCTCGGGGTCGATGCCCGCGGCGAGGTAGTCCGTCAGCAGCTCGCGCACCGAGCCCTGGATGTCTCCGATGACCTCGCGGTCGGTGATCACCTGGTAGTCAGCGACGATCAGCCACGTCTCCACGCCCGCGTCCTGCAGCCGCACGCGGTTGCGCAGCGAGCCGAAGTAGTGCCCGATGTGGAGGGCGCCGGTGGGACGGTCACCGGTGAGCATGCGCAGGCCCGAGGGATCCTGCTCGATCTTCTCCCAGATCTTCTGGCTGCGCTGCAGGGCGGTGTCGTAGCTGGTGCTGGTGGTGTTCGGTGCGGTCACCGCTCCATGCTAACGGCCCCGTCGGGTGCCGCCGCGGTGGAGCCGCGCACCACCAGCTGGGGGCGGAAGACCACCTCGGTGCGGGCCGGGCGACGGGAGTCCTCTCCCCCGCCGAGCGCGGTGCGCACGGCCGCGCGCGCGATCGAGCCGACCGCCTGGCGCACGGTGGTCAGCGGCGGATTGGTCAGCGAGGCCCAGAAGACGTCGTCGTAGCCGACCACCGAGACGTCGCGCGGCACCCCGAGTCCCAGCGAGCGCACGCCCTCGAGGGCGCCGACGGCCATGACGTCGGAGCCGCAGACGATCGCGGTCGCGCCCCGTTCGACGAGGTCGCGCGCGGCCTCGTAGCCGCCCGCGTAGGAGAAGTCGGTGAAGGCGACGGGGCGCGCCGGTCCGCCCCAGAAGGCGGTGACCTCCTCGAAGGCGCGCAGCTTCTCGCGCACGGGCCAGGTGTGCTCGTCGCCGACGGCGAGGCCGACGCGCTCATGGCCGAGCTCGTGCAGGTGGCTGAGCACCGAGCGCATCGCGTCCTCGTCGTCGGTCGAGAGGAACGCGGCCTCGAGGTCCTCGCGCACTCCGTTGACGAGCACCAGCGGCACCCCGGCGGCGGTCACCTCGCGGTAGTGCTCCACCGGTCCCTGCTCCTGCGCGTGATGACCGGAGATCACGATCACGGCCTCCGCACCGCAGTGGAGAAAACGTTGCAAGATCTCGCGCTCCCGCTCGACCGTCCGGGCCCGCAGGGCGACCAGTGTCGAGGCGCCGCGCTCGAACAGCTCGGCCTCGACGCGCTCGGCCCAGGCGGTGAAGACCTGGTTGTCCAGATCCGGCACGAGCACGCCGACGAGCGGGCCTCCGGGGGCCGCGCCGGGGCCGGCCCCGCGTCCGAGTCGCCGCGCCGTTTCCAGCACCGACCTGCGGGTGGAGTCGTTCACCCCCGCACGGCCGTTCAGCACGCGGGAGACCGTCGCCTCGCTCACGCCGGCAGCTCGGGCGATGTCGATGAGTCGCGCCATCACGGCTCCTCTCCGGGCCTCGCGGCGACCTCGCCGTGGCCTCATCGTGACCTGAAAGTTCTTGCACATTCTTGCACAGACCTGCCCCGCGGCTCTACAGTGACGGCGACAGGGCTGTCCCCTGCACCGGTCGAGTGCGACCACGATTCAAAGGAGAAGACGTGCAGATCCGTCGTAAGAGCTTCCTCACCCTGGGCGGGATCGCCGCCTCCATGACCATGCTCGCCGCATGCGGCGACGGCTCGGGCTCGGGCTCCGGCTCCGGCGCCTCCGACGCGGGCGGCGCCTCGGACGCCGGCGGCGCCCCCGCCCCGGCCGATGCGCAGCTCGTGATCTGGGCCGACGAGGAGAAGGCCCCGGCGCTGGAGCCGTCGGCTCTGGCCTGGGGCGAGGAGAACGGCATCACCGTGGCCGTGCAGGTCGTCCCCGGCGACGAGCTGCAGGCGAACTTCATCACCGCCAACCAGGCCGGCAACGGCCCGGACATCACCATGGGCGCCCACGACTGGATCGGGAACCTGGTCCAGAACAGCGCGATCTCCCCCGTGCAGCTGCCCGCGGACGTGGGCGAGACGCTCGCCCCCGTCGGCATCGAGGCGGTCACCTACGACGGCCAGACCTACGGCGTGCCCTACGCCGTGGAGACCCTCGCGCTGTACGCGAACACCGCGCTGACCGACGCGCCCGAGCCCGCCTCCCTCGAGGAGATGATCTCCGCGGCCGAGGCCGGCGGGGCGGAGAACATCCTCTCCCTGCCCATCGGCGAGTCCGGCGACCCGTACCACATGCAGCCCATCTACACCTCGGCCGGCGGCTACCTCTTCGGCAAGGACGCCGAGGGCAACCTCGACCCCTCCGATCTGGGCGTGGGACAGGAGGGCTCCCTCACCGCGGCCGACAAGATCGCCGAGCTCGGCGAGCAGGGCGTGCTGAAGACCTCGATCACCGGCGACAACTCGATCTCCCTGTTCGCCGAGGGGAGGTCCGCCTACCTGATCTCCGGCCCGTGGGCCCTGGCCGATGTGCGCGACTCCGGGATCGACTTCACCGTCACCACCATCCCGGGCTTCGAGGGCATGGAGCCCGCCGCCCCGTTCGCGGGCGTGAACTCCTTCTACGTCGCCTCGAACGCGAAGAACGCCGGCTTCGCCCAGCAGTTCATGACCGACGTGGCGAGCGATCCCGAGGTCGCGAGGGCCATGTACGAGGCGAACCCGCTGCCGCCTGTGAACCTCGCCCTGCGCGAGGAGCTCGCCGCCTCCGACGAGTACCTGATGACCTTCGCCGAGGCCGCGGAGGCCGCCGACCCGATGCCGGCGATCCCCGCGATGGCCGCGATCTGGGGCCCGCTCGGCATCGCCCAGGCCAACATCGTCGGCGGCGCGGACCCGCACCCGACGATGGAGGCGGCCGGCGAGGAGATCTCCACCGCGATCGGCTGACCTCCGCCCGTCCGCGCCCCGCACCGTCGTGGGGCGCGGACGGTCC
>NZ_KV788718.1:0-8924 GCF_001807385.1 Brachybacterium sp. HMSC06H03
CGAGGGCGAGCGCCTCCGCGCGCTGGGTGCGCTCGCGCTCGAGCGCGTCGACGTCGACGGCGCGGGCACGACGGCCGGCCCGACGCGTGGAGGACTGCGGGGCGGGCTCCGGGGCGTCGACGGGGGCGAGGGTGCGCTCGTGCTGCGCGGCGAGAGTGTCGAGGGCCTCCGCGACGGCGTCCGCGCGGCCGGGGAGCGAGGGATCGGGGCGGGCGGGGACGTCGACGAGACGATCCACCTCGCCCGAGGCGATCAGGCTCTCGAGCGCGGCGCGCACGTCCTCATCGAGATCGGAGGGTGCGGCGACGACCACCCGGTCCGGGAGTCGGGTCTGGGCGGTCAGTGCTGCGTGGAGCGCATCGTGGGTTCCCGCGGTCGTCGCCCCGCTCAGCAGGACGACCGCGGTGACATGGCGCTCGTTCACCGGGTCAGGATGTCAGACCACCCGGCGCTTGAGCTTGCGTCGCTCGCGCTCGGAGAGACCGCCCCAGATGCCGAACCGCTCGTCGTTCTCGAGCGCGTACTCGAGGCACTCGGCGCGCACCTCGCAGGAGACGCACACCTTCTTCGCCTCGCGGGTCGAGCCGCCCTTCTCGGGGAAGAACGCCTCCGGGTCCGTCTGCGCGCACAGGGCGCGCTCCTGCCAGCTCAGCTCTGCATCGTCGGAGTCCTGCCCGGCGAGGTCGAGCAGGGACAGCTCTGCACGCGCGTCGTCGTCGACTCGTTCCTCGTCCATGGCCACCACTCCTTCCACTGCTGTGTTGACCTGTCATGACCAGCGAAGGCCTCTTCCGGCCACTAAAGTACACCGGTGTAGTTATGGTGCGTCAAGCGGCGTCGGCGCGTCGCGGAGCACATCACTGCACGAACGGCCGTGCACGACACGGCGGTCGTCGCCCGCCGCGGCGACCCTCTCCGCGTCCCGCGCCGCCGCTGCACATTCCGGGGCGACGCCGCCCCTCCGATCCCTCGTCCCGGCTCCCCGCCCGCCGCAGGAGCCCGCCCCGGGAGGCACCGTGACCACCATCCCGTCCCCGTCCGATCCCGCCGACGCCTCCTCCGCCGCGTCCGCCCCGAGGGCTCTCCCGCCGCAGGTCATGGTGCTGCCGCTGACCGGGCTCGGCGAGGTCCGGGAGGGCGCCGACCTCGTCGCCCTGCTCGCCGATGCGCTCGCCCCGCTCGCCCCGCGCGAGGGAGACGTGCTGTGCGTCTCGACGAAGATCGTCTCCAAGGCGCTCGGCCTGCGAGTGAGCCCCGAGGAGCGGGACGCGGCGATCGAGCGCATCGCCGTGCGCACCGTCGCCCGCCGCCTCCACACCCGGGTGGTGACCTCGGTGGTCCAGATCCCCTCGGGCCCGGTCATGGCCGCCGCCGGGGTCGACGGCTCGAACGCGCCGGACGGCCCGCTGCTGCTGCCGGAGGACCCCGACGCCTGCGCCCGCGAGCTGCGCGAAGGGCTCGTCGCCCATCTCGGGGTCCCTATCGGGGTGGTGCTCACCGACACCTCCTCGCGGATCTGGCGGGTGGGGGTCTCCGACATCGCGCTCGGGGCGGCCGGGGTGACCTCGCTCGAGGACCTGCGCGGCGGGGTCGATGCCGACGGGCGGCACCTGAGCGTCACCGTGCGGAACCTCGCCGACGAGCTCGCCGCCGCCGCGGATCTCGTCAAGGGCAAGTCGAGCGGGATCCCGGCCGCGCTCGTGCGCGGGGTGCCCGGGGCGACGGGCGTCGACGTCCCGGCCCGGGAGCTCTCGCGCACGGGGGCCGACGACTGGTTCCGCCGGCCGAGCCTGGAGTCGGTGTGGGCCGCCCTCGGCCTCGCCCCGGAGCAGGAGCCGATCGCGCGGATGTCCCCGGAGCCCGCCGAGGAGCGGATCGCCCGGGCGCTCGGGGTCGCCGCGCTCCCCCGCCCCGGCGCCGCCCCGTTCCGCTCCCGGGCCGCCGCGGTCCGGGACCGCTCAGGCTCGACGCATATCGTGGTCGAGCGGGCCGATGCCTCTGCCGCCGCGCTCGCCGACGCCGCGACGCTGGCCGAGCGGGTGCGCACCGCGCTCGGCGCCGAGTCCCTCGGCGAGGAGCTGCCCCAGGTGCCCGTGCTGATCGTCCCCGATCCCGAGGAGGACCCCCGATGACCTCGTCCCCGACTCCCGGCCCCTCGACGACGGGCCGTGCACTGCTCGCGGCGCTCGAGGCGCTCGGTCCCACGCCGGCGCTCGCCTGGTACGGCGAGGCGTCCCGGATCGAGCTGTCCGGGCACGTGCTCGCCAACTGGGTCATCAAGGCGATCGGGCATCTGCACGACGAGGTCGCGCTGGAGCACGGCGACACGGTGGTCCTGGACCTCGCCCCGCACTGGAAGCGCCTGGTGCTCGCGCTCGCGACCTGGTCCCTCGGTGGCGAGGTCGTGCTGCTCCCGCGGACCGGGGCGGGGGATCCGTCGGCCGACGACGCCGCGGCCGCGCGGCCGGGCGGCGGCGTGGACCCGCGCGTGGTGGTCACCGACCGTCCGGACTCCGCGCTCGCGGACACGGCCGACGAGGTGCTCGCCGTGCAGGGGGTCTCCCTCGCGCCCCGCTACGACGGGGAGCTGCCGCCGCTGGTGCGGGACTGGCTGGTCGAGGTGCGGGGCAGCTCGGACCGGCTCGGCGTGGCGCTGCCCGCCTGGAGCGGTCCCGCCCCCGCCCCGAGCTCGGGCGGTGCCGCACCGCGACTGCTCGTGACGGGCGACGGGCTCGAGACGGCGTCCCTCACGCTCGGCGCCTTCCTGGAGGGCGGCGGGATCGTCGGCCCCGCGGCGGCGGTCACCCCGGAGCGCGCCGAGGTCGAGGGCGTCACCGGCCGGAGCTGAGCCGCAGCCCCCGCCGGGGCGCGGCGGGCGGGGCTCAGCTCGCGCGGAGCGTCACGATGGCCTCGGTGGGGTCGCCGTCGAAGACGGTGCGGCCCTTGCGCAGCACGACGATGCGGGTGCAGAGCTTCTCGAGCATCTCCAGCTCGTGGGAGACGACGACCATGGTGCGCCCGGCCTTCTGCAGCTCCCGGATCCGCTCCAGGCACTTGCGTTGGAAGGGCTCGTCGCCGACGGAGAGGATCTCGTCGACCAGGAAGATGTCCGGCTCGGTGTGCACCGCGACGGAGAAGGCCAGCCGCAGGAACATGCCCGAGCTGTAGTACTTCACGTCGGTGTCGATGAACTCCTCGATCTCGCTGAACGCGACGATCTCGTCGAACTTCGCATCGATCTGCTCGCGGGTCATGCCGAGGATCGCGCCGTTGAGGTAGACGTTCTCCCGCCCGGAGAGGTCGGGGTGGAAGCCGGCGCCCACCTCGATCAGGCCGGCGACCCGGCCGCGCAGCAGCACCCGTCCCCGGTCGGGGAAGAGCACCCCGGAGATCGTCTTCAGCAGGGTCGACTTCCCGGAGCCGTTGAAGCCGATCAGGCCCACCGTCTCCCCCGCGTGGACGGTGAGGTCCACATCGTCGAGGGCCAGGAAGGTGTCGGCGAGCTTCTTGCGCTGCAGCGCGGAGAACACCAGCTCTTTCAGGGAGTGGTCGTGGCGCAGCGAGAACTGCTTGGTGACGTGCTCGATCCGCACCATCTCGCGGTCGGTGGGGCGTGCAGCGGACTCGGGCACGGCGTCGATGTTCGGGCTCATCCTCGTCCTCCCCTCACAGTTCCTGGGCGAAGCGCCGCTTGGAGCGCTCGAAGACCACGGTGCCGATCACGAAGGTGGCCACGGCGATGAGCAGTCCCGCCCACCACAAGCCGTAGGGCTCGTGCGGGGACAGCAGCGAGGGGTCGACGGTCGCGCGCTCGACGACCTCGGGGCTGTAGCGCCAGAACGCCACGTGGAACAGCTCCACCACGATCGTCAGCGGGTTCAGCTGGTACAGCCAGAACCAGATCGTGCCGCCGATCGATTCCTCCACCATCGAGACGCGGTACAGCACCGGCGACAGCCAGGTGGCGACCATGACGATGAGGTCCACGAAGTTCTCCACGTCGCGGAAGGCCGCGTTCAGCGCCGCGGTGATCATCCCCAGCCCCATCGTGAAGATCAGCAGGATCGCCATGCCGAGCACGAAGGCGAGCGCCGCCGTCGGCGAGGGCAGCCAGCCGAACAGCAGCGCGCCCACGACCAGCACCAGCAGCTGCGGCAGGAAGTGCACCAGCGCCACGATCATGCTCGACCAGGGGAACAGCTGGCTGGGCAGATAGATCTTCGAGACCAGCGCCTGGTTGCCCGTGATCGAGCGGGTGGCGTTGCCGAAGACCTCGCCGAAGAGGTTCACCACGACGATGCCGCTGAACAGGTACACCGCGTAGGCCGGGGTGTCCCGCTGGAGCTGCAGGAAGACGCCGAGGGCGATGTAGAAGGTGATGAACTGGACCGCGGGCTTCACGTAGCTCCACAGCATCCCCAGCGCGCTGCCGCGGTAGCGGACGCGCAGCTCCTTGCGCACCAGCAGGAGCAGCAGGAACCGCTCCGTGACCGGGTTCAGCCAACCGGCGTCCTGTCCGGGCGCGCGCCAGCCCTCGGCCTGCTCGGCCCGGGTGGGGAGCTGGCCCGCCCGCGTGCGGGGGGCCTCGCTCACGCCGAGGTGCTCCCGCCGCTCGCGCCGCTGCCGGCCGTGCCCGTGGTGCGGTCCTTCTCGCGCACCGGGGCGGGGTTCTCCGCGAAGGTCCGCTCCCACGCCTCGAAGGAGGTGATCCGGCCGGCGGACTCGCGGTACTGCGCGGCCAGCTCGTTCCAGCGGCGGTGGAGATCCAGGTGCGCGGTCAGCGCCTGGGCGAGCTTGTCCCGCACCTGCTTGGGATCGCGCTTGTACCAGGCGACCTGGGTGCCCTCGGCGTTCGAGACCAGCGCGCTGTCGTAGGCGGACAGGCGCCACCACTTCGCGTCCAGGTGCGGCACGACCGCCTGCGGGTTCTCGTCCGCGCGGGGCGAGGTGGGCTTCAGCAGCTGCTTGGCCAGTGTCTTCGCCGTCCACACCGGGAGCATGAAGCGGCGCGGCTCGGTGAAGGGGCGGCCCTTGCGCGGCGGCTTGTCCATGTGGACGGGCGGGTAGGAGTCCTGGTCCTTCTTCGCGCTCGCGTCGGCGAAGTCGGAGGCCATGGCGCGGATCTCGGGCAGCTTCGTGCCGATCGAGGGATGGAGCGCGTCGGGGCCCTCGAGCACGTCGCGCTGGGCCATCAGGCGCCCCGCCTCGGTGTAGTACTGCATCGAGATGAGGTGCTTGACGTCCATGAACTGCGACTCGCGCACCACGCGGCCGCCGCGGGGGTAGGGCGAGTGCAGCAGCGCGGTGATGATGCGGTTGCGCTCGTGGAAGTAGGCCTGCCAGCCCACCAGGTCGTCCTTGTCCACCCAGCTCATGTGCCACACGCCCGCGCCGGGGAGGGACACGGTCGGGTAGCCCGCCTTCTTGGCGCGCAGACCGTACTCGGCGTCGTCCCACTTGATGAACACCGGCAGGCTCAGCCCGATGGCGCGCACCGTCTCGGTGGGGATCAGGCAGGACCACCAGCCGTTGTAGTCCACGTCGGCGCGACGGTGGAGCCACGGGGTGGAGCGCAGCGGCTCGGTGGAGAAGTCGTGGCCCAGCTGGCCCTCGGTGTTCGCCAGCGCCGGCTGGATCCGCCAGGGGTTCACGACCTCGCCGAAGGTGTGCAGCACGCTGCGATTGTTGAGGTCGAACATGTGGGCGCCGACGAGGGTGGGCCGGGTGGCGAAGTCCGCGAAGGTCACCAGGCGCACGAGCGTCTCGGGCTCCAGCACAATGTCGTCGTCGCAGTTGATCACGTAGGTGGAGGTGCCGTTGGTGGAAGCCTCGTACATGCCGCGGGAGAAGCCGCCGGAGCCGCCGATGTTGCCCTGCTCGATGATGCGCAGCTGCTCGCCGAGCTCCGCCTGGAGCGGGGCGAGGTCCTCGGGATGATCGCCGAGACGATCCGCGCCCTGGTCCACGATGTACATCACGTCGAGCTTCTCGCGCAGGTCGGGGTTCTCCGCGACGGTGGCGATGTTGTCGAGCACGTAGTCGACCTTGTTCATCGTCGTCATGGCGATGGAGAAGGTGCCGTCGGTGCGGGCGAGGTCCGCATCGGCCGTCCACTCGGCGCCGATGATGGTGAGGTCCTCGGCGCCGGCGTAGGCGTCGAACCAGTACCAGCCGCCGTCGCCGAAGGCGGTCAGCGGCAGCTCGAAGACTGTCTCGCCGGTGCCGGTGACGCTCACCGAGTCGTGGCGCTGCAGGCTGCCGCGCGCCGTGGAGCGCATGACGACCAGGGTGCCGGAGCCGGCCGTGCGCACCACGAGCCGCAGCGCGCGCACCGGGGTCCAGCGCCGCCAGTAGCTGGCGGGGAAGGCGTTGAAGTAGGTGCCGAAGGACCGCATGGACTGCGCGGGAATCCGCACGGAGTGGCGGTCGCTGAGCTCGCTGACGTCGACGGAGGCCGCGCTCGCGACGGGCTGGCCGGAGACCCCCGAGTCGGACGAGTCGCCGCCGCCGAGGCCGAAGGCGCTGCCGCTCGCGCCGGAGCGCGCGTCGGAGGCCTCGATGTACAGCGGGGCGATGTCGGGGGACGCCTCGGTGGGCAGGATCAGGCGCTGCAGCACGCGCTGCGGCGTGGTCGTCTCGGGCGCGGCGTTCTCGGGGGTTGCCGTGGCGGCAGGGGTGGCGTTCATGGTGCTCCTCGTCGGCGGTCGTCTCGGGCCCCGCGCTGCGGGGCGGTCGGGTCAGCCCCGCAGCAGGTCGGGCAGCTTGTTGTCGGCCATGGACAGGGCGGAGCCGATGGCCATGTGCATGTCGAGGTACTGGTAGGTGCCCAGGCGCCCACCGAACAGTGTGCGGGGCTCGACCTCGGCGCGCTTGCGGTACTCGAGCAGCCGCTCGCGGTCGGCGCCGGAGTTGATCGGGTAGTACGGCTCGTCGCCGGACTCGGCGAAGCGGGAGTACTCGCGCTGGATGACGGTCGCGTCCTTGGTGTAGTCGCGCTCGGGGTGGAAGTGGCGCGGCTCGATGATGCGGGTGTAGGGCACCTCGGCATCGGCGTAGTTCATGACGGAGGTGCCCTGGAAGTCGCCGACCTCCAGGTGCTCGGTCTCCAGGTCGATGGTGCGCCAGCCGAGCTCGCCCAGGTCGTGGTCGAAGTAGCGGTCCACCGGGCCGGTGTAGACCACCGGCAGGTTCCCGCGCACCGCATCGCGGTTCAGCGGCTGGGAGGTGTCGAAGTAGTCGGTGTCCAGGCGCACCTCGATGTCCGGGTGGTCCGCCATCCGCTCGAGCCACGCGGTGTAGCCGTCGGTGGGCAGGCCCTCGTGGGTGTCGTTGAAGTAGCGGTTGTCGTAGGTGTACCGCACCGGGAGGCGGGAGATGATCGAGGCAGGCAGGTCCTTGGGATCGGTCTGCCACTGCTTGCCGGTGTAGTTCTTGATGAACGCCTCGTACAGGGGGCGACCGATCAGGGAGATGCCCTTGTCGTTGAGGTTCTCGGGATCCTTCCCGGCGAACTCGCCGGCCTGCTGCGCGATCAGGGCGCGCGCCTCGTCGGGCGTGTAGGCGGCCTGGAAGAACTGGTTGACGGTGCCGAGGTTGATCGGCATCGGGTACACCACGCCCTGGTGGGTCGTGTAGACCTTGTGCTGGTAGCCGGTGAAGCTCGTGAAGCGATTGACGTACTCCCACACCCGGTCGTTCGAGGTGTGGAAGAGGTGGGCGCCGTACTTGTGGACCTCGATGCCGGTGACCGCATCGGCCTCGGAGTACGCGTTGCCGCCGATGTGGGAGCGACGGTCGATGATGGTCACCTTCGCGCCGTGCTCGGCCACCGCGCGCTCCGCG
Source organism: Brachybacterium sp. HMSC06H03 (assembly GCF_001807385.1). NCBI lineage: Bacteria > Bacillati > Actinomycetota > Actinomycetes > Micrococcales > Dermabacteraceae > Brachybacterium > Brachybacterium sp. HMSC06H03. The sequence continues at coordinate 7,843 of NZ_KV788718.1, forward strand.
ATGGTCAGGCCGAACAGGCCGGAGCCGACGATCAGGAGGTCAGGAGTCGACACAGGGGGTCCTTTCGATGCGGGCGGATTCTCCGCCGGGGACTCGATCACAGTAGCGGAGGCGCGACCGGGGGACGGCTCCCCGCCTCGGCGCGCCGGAGCGTGTGGCAGTGGTCATGCGGTGCGGCCGTCGTGCTCGACGAAGCGCCGGTAGGCCAGGCGGCGCGCCCATCCCGGGGCGAGGCGGTAGACGCACCGCTCCCCCAGGTTGCGCAGGAAGCCGGCGGGGGTGGTCACGCGGTCCATCACGAAGCGGCGCTGCAGGCGCAGGTCGCTCGCGAAGAGCCGCCACCCGCCGCGGCGGGCGAAGAGGTGCTCGTCCACGCGGTAGTCCACGAGCACGTCCGGGAGGTTCGCCATCCGCGCCCCGCCCAGCATCATCCGCTCCCAGAGCCAGTAGTCCTCCAGCAGGGGCAGGTCGCGGTAGCCGCCGACGGCGAGCACCGTGGAGCGGCGCAGCACCATCGTGGGGTGGTGGAAGGGGCTGTGCCGCGGGAGATAGGCGGTGATCTCGGCATGGGTCAGGGGCCGGGTGCGCAGCGGCCCCCGGCCGGGGGCGACGCGGTCGCTGAACTCGCGCATCGCCCCGCCCAGGAGATCGAGGCGGTCGCGCCGCATCCGCGGGATCTGGAGGGCGAAGCGCCCGGGGCGGCACAGGTCGTCGGCGTCGGCCCGGGCGACGAGCTCGTACGGGGAGGTCTCGAGGCCGTCCTGGAGCGCGGCCGCGACCCCGCGATGGGCGCTGTGGCGCAGCACGGTCGCCGGGCCGTGGTCGCCGGCCTCCACCCGCTCCACCAGCGCCTCCAGCGGGGCGGGGAGCGGCCCGTCGACCGTGAGGATCAGCAGGTCGGGGCGGAGCTGCTGCGACTCGGTGGCGGAGACGATCGCCTGCCGGACCCGGTCCGGCCGGTCCTTCGCCCACAGCGGCATGAGCACCGCGAAGGGCTCGGCGCCCTCGGCCCTGCCCCCGGGGCGGGCGGGTGCCTCGTCCTCGGCGCGGCCGACGGGCGGCTCCTCCACCCCGCGGCCGCC
>NZ_KV788719.1:0-12444 GCF_001807385.1 Brachybacterium sp. HMSC06H03
CGGGTGACGGCGGGCGGCTGCGGGCGCAGCGCCTGCAGCGGCGCGACCCGGGTGGCGGAGCGCATCGGGGCGAGGCTCGCGAGCACGGTGATCGCGACGCCCGCCAGCAGCGGAAGCAGCACCGACCACAGGCTCACCGGCACCGGGGCGACGCCGTTCAGCCAGCCGAGCCCGGCGGCGCCCGCGAGCGCGGCCTGGACCAGCAGGTGCCCGGCGACCACGCCGACCGCCGCGCCGAGCAGCCCGACCAGCAGCGATTCGCGCAGCACCACGGAGCGGACCTGGGCGCGGGTCGCGCCGAGGGTGCGCAGCAGCGCGAGGGAGCGGGTGCGCTGCGCGAGCGTGACGGCGAAGGTGTTCGCGATGACGACGGCGCTGGTGAACAGCGCGATCACCACGAACACGCCGAGGATCATCCCGAGCGCTCCGAAGCCCTGCATGAAGTCGCCGGCGGCCTCCTCCTCGGCCTCCTCGACGCCGCGCACGGTGATGCCCTCGGCGGTGGTGGCCGAGGCGGCCTCGGCCACCGCGGCGGGGTCCTCGCCGTCGGGGACCGTGGCGAGCCAGGTGTCGGTGGTCGTCCCGGCGGTCGGCCCGAGCAGGGCGGCGGCGTTGACGTCCTGGAGCATCAGGCGCGGGGTGCCGCCGAAGACTGCGCCGGCGGGGTCCGCGGCGATGCCGGAGACGGTGAGGGTCCGCTGCGCCGCCTGCGCCGGGTCCTCGCCGGCGGCCGGGCCGGAGCCCTGCACGGTGATCGGGTCGCCGACCCCCGCCTCGAGGGCGTCGGCGGCGGAGCGGGAGAGCACGATCTCGGACTCGGTGCCGGCGGCGGAGCCCTCCTCGAGGGCGTCCTCCTGGCCGGGCGGGAGCATCGTGGCCTCGAAGAAGCCGTCGCCGCTGGTCGAGCTCGCCTCGAGATAGCTGCGGGGCGCGGGCCAACCGGCCTCGGCGCCCTCGATCTCGGGGGCCGGAAGCGGCTCCTCGGAGGCCCAGTCCTCGTCGGACAGCTCGCGCTTGACCTCCAGGTCCGCACCCTCGTACATCTGGGAGGCCTGGGAGCGCAGGGAGGCCTGCATCAGGTTCCCGGCCAGCACCATGATCGCGACGAAGGCGCAGGACAGGGCGATGGTGACGCCCGCCGCGAGGTGGTGGCGCACCGGGGTCAGCTTCACGGTGGAGCGGGCCATCAGCGCTGCTCCTGCCCCTGAGGCGCAAAGCGCGCGGTGCGGGTCCCGCGCAGGTCCTCGTCGGAGGCGATCCGGCCGTCAGCGAGGGTGAGGATCCGGTCGGCGCGCTCGGCGGCGTCGCGCTCGTGGGTGACCATCACGACGGTCTGGCCGAACTCGTCCACCGAGAGGCGCAGGAAGTCCAGCACCTCCTCGGTGGTGCGGGAGTCGAGGTTGCCGGTCGGCTCGTCGGCGAAGACCACGGCCGGGGAGGTGACCAGCGCGCGGGAGATCGCCACGCGCTGGATCTGTCCGCCGGAGAGCTGGGAGGGCAGGTGGTCGAGCCGGTCCGCGATGCCGAAGGCGGAGGTGAGGGTGTCCAGCGAGGCGCGGTCCACGCGGGTCCCGGCGAGCTCGAGGGGGAGCAGGATGTTCTGCTCCGCGGTCAGCATCGGCAGGAGGTTGAACGACTGGAACACGAAGCCGATCCGCTCGCGGCGCAGTCGGGTCAGGGCGTCGTCGCGCAGCGAGGTGATCTCGGTGCCCTCGAGCTCGATCGAGCCGGAGGTGACCTCGTCGAGGCCCGCGAGCACGTGCAGCAGCGTCGACTTGCCCGAGCCGGAGGGGCCCATGATCGCGGTGAAGGCGCCGCGGGCGATGTCGAGGTCCACGGCGTCCAGCGCCGTGACGGTGCCGGCGCCGCTGCCGTAGGTGCGGGTCACGGCGCGGGCGCGCAGCGCCACGGGGTCACCGGAGGCGTCGGCGGAGGGCGGGGGAGCGGCCTGGGCGGCGGTGGTCATCGGGAAGTCCTTCGCGACGGGGTCATGATGCCGATCCCGATGCTTCCCGAGCACGGGCCCCGCGGGCGTCAGCCCCCGGTCGCGGCCTCGCGGACCGGGGGAGACCGAGGGAGGGGAGGCCGTCATACCCAGGGATGACGCGGCCGCGACCGCCGGCCGTGCGGCGCGCGAGGGAGAGCACCGCGAGCCGGGGCCCGGCGGTGCCTGCGGCTCAGTGCTCGCCGGGGGTGACCAGCCCGGTCTCGAAGGCGATGATCACGGCCTGCACCCGGTCGCGGGCGCCGAGCTTTGCGAGGACCCGCCCCACATGGGTCTTCACCGTCGCCTCGGCGACGAACAGCTGCGCGCCGATCTCCCGGTTCGAGCGGCCCCGCCCCATCAGGGTGAGCACCTCGCGCTCGCGCTCGGTGAGCTCCGCGAGCACGGAGGCGTCCTGCTCGGCGGGCTCGGGGGTGGAGACCACCCGCTCGAGGAGCCGACGGGTGGCCGACGGGGCGATCACCGCGTCACCGCGGTGGACCGTGCGGATCGCGCCCAGGAGGTCCTCGGGCTGGGCGTCCTTGAGCAGGAAGCCGCTGGCCCCGGCGCGGATCGCGGCGACCACGTACTCGTCGAGATCGAAGGTGGTCAGCACGATGATCTTCGGGGCCCGCTCGACGGGCAGACGCTCCAGCAGCGTCGAGGTCGCCTCGATCCCGTCCATCCGCGGCATCCGCACGTCCATCAGCACCACGTCGACGCTGCGGGCGGACAGCTCGCGCACGGCCTCGGCGCCGTCCGTGGCCTGCAGCACGACCTCCATGTCGTCCTGGGAGTCGATGACCATGGCGAAACCGGTGCGCACCAGCGGCTGGTCGTCGACCAGGGCGACGCGCAGGGGACGGTCGGCGGTCTCGGTCATGGGGTCTCTCCTCGAGGGTCGTCGGCCGCAGGGCCGGGGGACGTGCCGGGGTCGGTGGTGGTGCAGGGGGAGGCGGGGTCGTCGGCGGCGGCGGAGGTGCCGTCGCCGGCGGGCAGCGGCACGGTCGCCCGCACACGGTAGCCGCGGGAGGGGAGCGGCCCGGCCTGCAGCGTCCCGCCGAGCACGCTCATCCGCTCCCGCATCCCGGTCAGGCCGTGGCCGAGTCCGTCGGACGTCGGGTCGGTGCCCTGGCCGTCGTCGACGACCTCGATTTGGAGGCCCTCGGCGCCGCGGACCAGGCGCACGGAGGCGCTCGCGCCGGGTCCGGCGTGCTTGAGCACGTTGGTGAGCGCCTCCTGCACCAGGCGGAACACGGACATGCCGACCGACGAGGGGAGCTGCTCGAGGGAGCCCTCGGCCTCGAGGTCGACCTCGAGGCCCGCGGCGCGGACGCGCTCGAGCAGCTCGGGCAGCTGCTCGGGGCCCGGCTGCGGACCGAAGCTGGTCTCGTCCTCCTGACGCAGCACGCCCAGCAGGGAGCGCATGTCGGCGAGCGCGGCGCGGCCGGTCTCGCCGATGGTGCCGAGCACCTCGACGGCTTTCTCCGGCTTCTGGGAGGCGACGAAGCGCCCGCCGTCGGCCTGGGCGATGATGACGGAGAGGGAGTGGGCGACGACGTCGTGCATCTCGCGGGCGATGCGGGCGCGCTCGTCGGCGACGGCGAGCGCGGTGCGCTGCTCCCGCTCGCGCACCGCCTGCTCGGCCCGGTCGCGGGTCAGGGCGAGCTGACGCACCCGGGCCCGCTGCAGGTTGGCGAGGGCCCAGATCGCGACGATCGTGATGGTCCCGATGATGCCCAGGCCGACGAAGGTGATCGCCCCCTGGCCGGGGCTGCCGTACTCGCCGAACGCCGTGACGATCCCGAACCAGCTCGCCTGGACGAGCACCCCGAGCATCCCCGCGGCCACGCCGATCAGGTGCACGGCCGTGCTGCCGTAGGCGACGGCGCAGAACATGGCGTAGAAGGTCATCGCGTCGCCCGCGACGACGGGGATGCCGACCAGCACGTGGGAGACGGCGAGCACGCCGATCACGATCACGCCCAGCAGGGGGCGGGTGCGGCAGACCGCCCCCGCGAGCACCATCGGGACCGAGAACAGCATCCACCAGCCGGAACCCCCGGCGCCGGCGCCGAACAGCAGCATGAGGGCGGCGGCCGTGCCGAAGCCGATGAGGTCGACGGTGCCGGGGTTCTCGATGATCCAGCGGAACGGGTCGCGCAGGCCTCCGCGGGCACCGGAGCGCCCACCGGGGCGCGCAGCGGTCGCCCGGTGGGCAGGCGCGGGCTCCGGGGGCGGGGCGGAGGGGGACGGGCCGGTCATGTCCACGAGCGTACGGGCGGGGCGGTGCCGCGGCGTCAGACCGCAGTGGGACGGAAGGGCGGTGTGCCTGCGGGGCCCGTCACACGTGCGGCTCTCGTGTCCGGGCGGTCCTGGCCCCGTGACGCTGCGGTCACAGCAGGCGCCGCGGCCCTTCGAGCAGCTCGGGGCCGTCGTTGCCGACCTTGCCCACGGCCGGATCGACCTCGCGCACGGCCAGCAGAGAGTCCTCCAGCAGATGGGAGTCGTCGTTGATCCACGCGGCGGCGGCTTCCTTGTGATCCATCGAGGTGTCCAGCCAGGCATCGACCTGGTCGCGCGGGAGCATCACCGGGGTGCGGTCGTGGATCCGGGCGAGGTCACCGGTGGCCTCGCGCGTGATGATGGTGGCGCTCAGCAGGAACGCCCCGTCGTCACTGGCCGCGGGACCCTCGTGGCCGCCCGGACCCTTCCACCAGGAGACCAGCGCCGCCATGTAGAGCGGCGAGCCGTCGGCCGGGGCGATGAAGTACGGCTGCTTGCGCTTGCCCTTCTCATCGCGCACCCACTCGTAGTAGCCGTCCATCGGGACGATCGCCCGGTAGCGGGAGAGGCTGCCGCGGAAGCTGGGCTTCTCGCCGAGGGTCTCGCGGCGGGCGTTGAAGGTGCGCGAGGAGAAGGACTCGTCCTTCGCGAAGGGAGGCAGCAGACCCCAGCGGGCGACCCGCAGCGCGCGGAGCACCTCGCCGGTCTCCTTGTCGATCGACTCGGTGACCACGTGGATCGGGGCGGTCGGCGGGATGTTCCAGCGCGAGCGCAGGCGCGGGTCCTCGAGGTCCACGGCCCCCAGGTCGTCCAGCAGCGGATCGATCTCCTGGAAGAAGGCGAAGCGCCCGCACATCTCAGGAGTCCTTCTCGGAGGACTTCCCGTCGGCCTCCGACTCGCCGTCGACGACGGGCACGCCGTGGCGCGGGGTGAGGCGGGCGTCCTCGCCGGTGTAGGCGCCGGAGTCGTGGTGGAGGTTGCGCAGGCGGATGTCGCGGCCCTCGTCGACGATCGCCTCCCGCTTCTCCTCGGCCTTCTCCGCGCCGGCGCTCTCCCGCATCGGCAGGGCGAGGGAGTCCTCGGCGGGCTTGCCGGCCTCGAGCTCGCGGGCCCGCTCGTACTCGGCGTCGACCTCGGCGCCGAGGATGATCACGATGTTGATGATCCACAGCGCGAACAGCACGGCCATGATGCCGCCGATCGCGCCGTAGCTGGAGTAGCCGGCGATCGTGCCCATGTAGATCGACAGCGCCACGGCCGCGACGGCGATGCCGAGGATCGCGAAGACGCCGCCGGGGGAGATGAAGCGGAAGGGCTTGTCGATGTTCGGCGCGCCCCAGTACAGCAGCGAGATCAGGGCGAAGGCGATCACGAGGATCACGGGCCACTTCACGAACGCCCAGATCGGCAGGAAGGAGTCCAGCAGGAAGGTGAGCACGCCCTCGGCCCCGATGCTCGAGGCGATCGGGCCGAGGAGACCTTCGACCAGGGAGGCGCTGAGCAGCAGCGAGACCATCACCAGCAGGATCCCGAGGATCAACGCGAGGGTCAGCAGCAGCATCGTGCCGTTCATGCGGATGGGGCCGCGGCCCTCGGGGACCTCGTAGATCTGGTTCGCGACCCGTCCGTAGGCCTTCACATAGGCCGAGGCCGACCACAGGGCCGTGCCGATACCGATGATCAGGGCGATCGTGCCGCCGGTCGCGGAGCCGAGGAGGGAGTCGACGGTGCTCTTGATCGCATCCTCCGCGCCGAGGCCGCTGCCGCCGGCCGCCTGGTTGATCAGGTCGACCAGGAGATCGGCGATCTGGTCCTTGATGCCCGAGAGCAGCAGGGTCGCCAGCGAGAACAGCGCCAGCAGCGTCGGCGCGATGGAGAGGACCATGAAGTAGGTGAGCTTCGCGGCCTGGTCGGTGCCGCCGTCGTGCGTGAACTCGGCGATCACGCGCTTGGCCATGTACTTCAGGGTGGGGCGGGACAGCTTCGGGGCGTCCTCGCCCGTGCTGGTGGTCTCGGCCATGGGGAGCTCCTGCGTGAGAGTCGGCTCGTGGGCTGCTGTCATCCTGCCATGGGAGCGGGCGCGGAGAGTTGTCCACATTCCCTGGATAGGCCGCGCGGCATGCGGTGATCCGCCCTAGAGTGGCACGCGTGACGCGAGCTGCGTCACAGTGCCGCACGGTGGAGGGACCGGGCGGTAGGGCAGGGGAGGGGACACGTTGGACGCCGCCACCATCATCGAGGCCGAGTCGCGGGAGCTGATCAGGCGCCGCGGCCTGGACGTGCACGCCGATCAGCTCGAGCCGCTGATCCGGGAGGTCGTCGCCGACTACGACCGTCGTTCGTCCTCGGGCGAGGTGCCCGTGCTGCACGACGACGACACGATGGTCGCGCAGGTCGCCGCGAGGATCGGCGGCTTCGGCCCGCTGCAGGAGATGCTGGACGACCCGGGCGTGGAGGAGATCTGGCTGAACTCGCCCTCCCAGGTGTTCGTCGCGAGGAACGGGCGCAGCGAGCTGACCACCATCGTGCTGACCGACGACGAGGTCCGCGGGATCGTCGAGCGGATGCTCGTCTCCAGCGGCCGCCGCCTGGACATGTCCAGCCCCTTCGTCGACGCGCTGCTGCCGGACGGGTCGCGCCTGCACGTCGTCATCCCCTCGGTGACCCGCACGCACTGGGCGATCAACATCCGCAAGTTCGTCGCCCGCGCGCACGACCTGCAGGGCATGGTCGCCCTCGGGTCCCTCACCCAGCAGGCCGCGGACTTCCTCGACGCCGCGATCGCCTCCGGGCTCAACGTGATCACATCAGGGGCGACCGGGGCGGGGAAGACGACCTTCCTGCGCTGCCTGGCCCAGTCGATGGGAGTCCGCGAGCGCGTGGTGACGATCGAGGAGGTCTTCGAGCTGAACCTCGCCCTGCGGGACGTGGTCGCGATGCAGACCCGCCAGGCGAACCTCGAGGGGACCGGCGAGATCTCGATGCGCCGCCTGGTGAAGGAGGCGCTGCGGATGCGGCCGAGCCGCATCATCGTCGGCGAGGTGCGTGAGGCGGAGAGCCTCGACATGCTGATCGCGCTCAACAGCGGACTGCCGGGGCTCGCCTCGATCCATGCGAACTCCGCACGGGACGCGGTGACCAAGCTGTGCACGCTGCCGCTGCTGGCGGGGGAGAACGTCTCCAGCCGCTTCGTCGTCCCCACGGTCGCCAGCGCCATCGACCTCGTCGTCCATCTCGACATCCTCGCCGACGGGCGCCGACGGGTGCGCGAGATCGTCGGCCTCAGCGGACGGGTCGAGGAGGAGGTCATCGAGGTGACCGACGTCTTCTCCCTGCGCGGGGATCGGCTGGTCCGCGGTGACGGACATCCGCCGCACGCCGAGCGCTTCGCCCGTGCGGGACACGACCTCGCCGAGCTGCTCGGGGGGAGGAGCGCGGCATGACCGACGGAGCGTTCCTCGGCCTCGTCGCCGGGCTCGGGCTGCTGTCGATCTGGTGGTCGCTGTGGGAGCAGGAGGGAGCCGTCCCGCGCCCCGGCAGAATCTCTCGAGGGATGGACCGCCTGCGCGACGACCTCCTCAAGGTGGGGCTGGACTCGGTGCCTCCCGCCGCCGTGCCGGCTCTCAGCGCCGGGCTGGGGCTCGTGGTCGCCGCCGCGCTGTGGGCGATCTCCAGTGCGCTCGTCCCCGCGCTGACGATCGGGCTGCTGTGCTCGGTCCTGCCGGTGCTCGTGCTGCGCTCGGCGGCGCGACGTCGCACCACCGCGATGCGGGAGGTGTGGCCCGAGGCGGTCGACCACATCAACTCCGCCATCCGCGCCGGCCTCTCCCTGCCCGAGGCACTCGTGCAGCTGAGCCGGAAGGGCCCCGAGGAGCTGCGGCCCGCGTTCTCCGAGTTCGCCCTGGACTACCAGGCCAGCGGCGACTTCGCCGCCTGCCTCGACCGGCTCAAGGTGCGCCTCGCCGATCCCGTCGGCGACCGGATCGTGGAGGCGCTGCGGATCACCCGGGACGTCGGCGGCACGGATCTCGGCTCGCTCCTGCGCACCCTCTCGGCATTCCTGCGGGAGGACTCCCGCACCCGCGCCGAGCTGGAGGCCCGCCAGTCGTGGACCGTGAACGCCGCCCGCCTCGCGCTCGTCGCGCCGTGGATCGTGCTGGCGCTGATGTCGACGCGGCCCGAGGCCGCACAGGCCTACGACTCCGCGGCCGGGATGGTCCTGGTGGTGGTCGGCGGGGTGGTCTCGCTGATCGCCTACCGGGTGATGCTGATGATCGCGCAGCTGCCGCAGGACGAGAGGGTGCTGCGATGAGCATGTCCCTGCTCGCCGGGATCCTGCTGGGCCTCATGCTCGGCACCGGCCTCTACCTCCTCGCCGCCCAGCTGCCCTGGTTGCGCACGCGGGACCTCGGTCGGCGCGTCGACCCGTATCTCCGCCGTTCCCGGACCTCTTCGCTGTTCGCGGCGCCGACCAGCAGGAGCCGGGCCCGCATCGTCGTGGAGAACCTCTTCGGCCCGGTCGCGGCGCGCGGACTGGGCCTGCTCGAACGGCTCACCGGCGGCGCCGACCAGCTCGAGCGGCGCCTGCGCCTGGCCGGCCGACGCACCTCCGCCGACTCCTTCCGCATCGAGCAGGTCGTGTTCGGGGCCGTCGGCCTCGTGCTCGGGATCGTCATCGCCGTCGCAGCGATCGTGCTGCGGGATGCGAGCGCGGTGCTGGGGCTGTTCATCGTGGCGCTCGGCGCGCTGCTGGGCGTGCTGCTGCGCGATTACCTGCTGGGAGTGGAGATCAAGCGCCGCGCCTCCCGGATGGCGCGCGAGTTCCCGACCGTCGCGGACCTGCTCGCGCTCGCCGTCGCCGCGGGCGAGAGCCCGATCGCGGCGATGGAGCGGGTGGCACGGACCTCCACGGGCGCGCTGCCCGACGAGTTCGCCGCGACGATCGCCGACATCCGATCCGGATCGAGCGTCTCCCAGGCCCTCGCCTCGCTCGGGGCGCGCACCCCGCTGGAGTCCCTCAGCCGGTTCGGCGAGGGCGTCTCGATCGCGATCGAGCGGGGAACACCGCTCGCCGAGGTGCTCCGCGCCCAGGCGCAGGACGCCCGCGAGAACGCCAAGCGCGACCTCATGGAGATGGCCGGACAGCGGGAGATCGCGATGCTCGTCCCGGTGGTGTTCTTCGTGCTGCCGCTGGTGATCCTCTTCGCGATCTTCCCCGGCCTCGCCGTGCTGGAGATCTCCCTGTGAGCGCCCGACCGGTACCGCACCCGATGCCGACCCCGGCACCGCCGGCGGTGGCGACGGCGTCGCGGTCCCCGACGTCGTCCCGTATCGACCTGTCCTCCGTCCCTCCGTCCCCGACCGCTCCGATCCGCACCCGCCCGGGCCCTGACCCGGACCCGTCCGCCGAGGAGGCCGACATGACCGTCCACCGCACCCGACTCCACACCCGCACGCGACCGCGTCACCGCCTCGCCCGGCCCGGCACGGCGGGACCCTCCCGGCAGCACGCGGGGCTGCGCAGCCGCCTGCTGGCGCGTCTGGCCTCGGAGCAGGGAGACGTCCCCGGCTGGGTGCTGATCACCCTCATGACCGCGGGGATCGTCGTCGCGCTCTGGGCCGTCGCCTCCGACCAGATCGTGCAGATCTTCGAGAACGCGATGGCGCCCTTCCTCGGCGGCAGCCTCTGACCGCTCCCGTACCCTGCGAACCGCCCTGCTGATGCGCCGCCCGGCCACGCCCCGCCCCTGCACCCCCGCGACCGCGGCGGTGCAGGACCGCGGGCTGTCCGCCCGGGGCCCCGCAGAGCCGCGACGGGGAGGGTCGGGGCGACTCGCGGCGCGGCTGCGGGAGGACGAGGGAGCGGCCGTGGCAGAGTTCCCGATGGTCGCGGTGCTGATCGTGATGATCGCGCTGCTGGTCATCCAGGCGGCGCTCATCGTCCACACCCGCAACACCCTCGTCGACGCCGCCGTGCAGGGAGCGCACCATGCCACGCTCGCCGGATCGACCCCGCAGGACGGCGCCCAGCGGGCGCAGCAGCTCGTCGACGAGCGCTTCGGGCGAGGACTCGAGGCCGAGGCCACCGCCGTGCAGGAGGACGACGGGACGATCCGCGTGCAGGTCGACGCGACGCTCCCGCTCGTGGGGCTGATCGGTCCCGCCGGCGCGCTGAGCGTCGAGGGCAGGGCTGTGGACGAGGAGGCGTGGTGAGAGGGCTCCGTCGCCTCCTGCTCCCCGCCGCTCCGGACGGGCTCCGACACCGGCTCGGGGACGAGCAGGGCAACGCCCTGGTCGAGTTCGTGGTGCTGGCCGCGGCGCTGCTGATCCCGACTCTCTATCTCGTGCTCACCCTCGGCAACGTGCAGGCCGCCGCCTTCGCCGCCGACACGATCGCCCGCGACGCCGCGCGCATCCATGCGACCGAGCCCGACCCCGACCGCGCCGCCGCCCGGGCCTCGCGCCACATGGAGCTGGTCCTCGAGGACCACGGCCTCCCGCCGGGCGACGTCGTCGAGCTCAGCTGCAGCGAGGACCCCTGCGCGACCGCGGGAGGAGTCGTCACCGCACGGGTGCGGATCCCCGTCCCCGTGCCGGGGCTGGGACCGATCCTCGGGGAGACCGGCCCCGTCGCGGTCGGCGCCTCCCATGCGGTGCCCGTCGACCAGTATCGGGCGGACCTGTGATGTCCGGGCCAGCGCATCAGCGGCGCCACCGCCCCTTCCTGCTTCGCGCGGTCGCCACCCTGCTCGCCGCGGGTGTCGGTCGGCCGGTCGCGACCCTGCGGGAGCGGTGGGCGGACGCGCGCGGCTCGATGACGATCCTGACCACCGGGGTGCTCGTCGTGATCCTCATGGTGATCGCCGTCGGCACCTCGATCACCGGGGTGCAGCTGGAGCGCAACGGCCTCCAGCACGCCGCCGACAGCGCCGCCCTCGCCGCCTCCCAGGCCGTGGATCCCGCCCGGATCTACTCCGACGGGGACGGCCCCGCGATCCACACCGGCTCCGCCCGCGACGCTGCCGAGGAGCACCTGCGCACCTATCCGTACGACACCACCAGCACCGAGGACATCCACATCCAGGAGGTCACGGTCGACGCCGACGGCACCGCCCACGTCATCCTCGCCGCCCGCACGAATCCGCCGCTGGTCGGCTGGTTCACCCGCGGCACCGGCACCTCGATCCCGCTGACAGTGCTCGGCGAGGCCCGGGCGCGGTGAGCCGCCTCCGTCCGGTCCGTGCCGGCCTCTCGACCGAGCCGCCGGTCCGGCCATGCCGTCGGCTCGCCCAGGACATCGGGAGTCCGAGTCGCGGGCAGGGGAGCAGCAACCACTTCACGTCCGTAGGATCCGGGCCAGCGCCATGACGTCCGCCACCGCCGCACGAGCCTTCGCCATATCCCACCCGTCGCTCACCGTCGAGCAGATCGCGAGCACCGCATGACCCGCCTCCTCCTCGCCCCCGACAAGTTCAAGGGCTCCCTCACCGCCGCCGAGGTCGTCGCCGCCCTCTCCCGCGGGATCACCGCCACGGCCCCGGACGCCGAGATCACCGCCTGCCCGATCGCCGACGGCGGCGACGGCACGGTCGATGCGGCCCTCGCCGCCGGTGCCACGGCGCAGCCCGCCACGGTCACCGGCCCGACAGGAGAGCCGCGCGAGACGGTCTGGGCGCTCGAGGGCACCACCGCCGTGCTCGAGCTCGCCGACGCCGTCGGCCTGAAGGCGCTGCCGGGCGGCGAGCTCTCCCCGCGCGATGCGTCCTCCCGCGGGCTCGGCGAGCTGATCCTCGCCGCGGTCCGCGCCGGAGCCCGCGAGATCGTCGTCGGCCTGGGCGGCAGCGCCTCCACCGACGCCGGCGCCGGACTCCTGCAGGCCCTCGGCGCGCGCCTGCTCACCGCCGACGGCGAGGACATCGCCCCCGGCCTCACAGGGCTGGAGGCCCTGGCGAGCGTCGACCTCTCCCCGGCCCTCGCCGCACTCGAGGGCGCCTCGCTGATCGCCGCGAACGACGTCGCGAACCCCTTGCTCGGAGACGACGGCGCGGCCGCCGTCTACGGCCCGCAGAAGGGGTTAGGACCGGAGGCCGTGACCGCCGCCGACCGGACCCTCGCCGCGGCCGCGGCGCTGCTGGACCCGAGCAGCGAGACGGCCCGCGCCGAGGGCGCCGGT
>NZ_KV788720.1:0-1186 GCF_001807385.1 Brachybacterium sp. HMSC06H03
GTGCTCGGCGTGGCCGCGCTCGTCGGCGGCACCGCGCTGGCCATGAACGGGGTCGCCGCGCTCGGCATCCTCGCGACGATAGGCGGAGGCGTGCTGAGCTTCACCGGCGTGATGCTCGTGCTCGTCACGCTCACCCGGCCCCTCGCGGCCCTCGCCGCCCGTCTCGGAGCGCTTCTGGGCGGGCTGCCCGCCCGGATCGCCGGGGCGAACGTGGCCCGCAATCCGCGCCGCAGCGCGGCGACGATCGCGGCCCTCCTGATCGGCACCACGCTCATGACGATGATGACCGTCGGCGCGCGCACTGCGGAGGCGACCCTGACCTCGGAGCTGGACTCCCGTCGACCGATCGACCTGGTCCTCTCCGCGGAGGCGATGCCCGAGGATGCCGCCGAGCAGGTCGCCGCGATCGAGGGCATGGATGCCGCCCACGCCGGGGAGCGCGGGGACGTCGAGGTCGGCGCCGGCGAGCCGATGACCCTGTACTCCGTGACCCCCGAGACGGTGCGGGAGGTCTCCCACCGTCCCGAGATGGCGGACGAGCTCGCCGACGGCACGGTGCTGCTCGGCCAGGAGCGGGCCGAGCGCTTCGGCGTCCACGACGGCCAGGTCCTCTCCCTCGAGGGGGCCGACGGACGAAGCCGCGAGCTGCGCGTCCAGGTGGACGCGAACCTGCAGATGTCGCTGGTGACCCCGGCGACGCTCGAGCAGCTCCTCGGGGAGGGGACCACCCCGGTCGTGCTCGCGGACTTCGCCGATCCCGGCACCGCCGAGCGCGAGGGGATCGACGTGTTCGAGCTGATCTCCTCGGTCGACCAGCTCTCCGCCTCCGAGGGCTTCGAAGGGGCGAGCAGCGATCCCGGCGGCGCCGACCGCGAGTCCTACGCACGGATCCTCGACACCCTGCTGGGCATCACCGTGGCGCTGCTCGCGGTCGCGGTGCTCGTCGCCCTGGTCGGGGTCGCCAACACGCTCAGCCTCGGCGTGGTCGAGCGCACCGGGGAGAACGCGCTGCTGCGCGCCCTGGGCACGACGCGCCGGCAGATGCGGGCGATGCTCGGCTGGGAGGGGGTGCTGCTCGCCGCGGTCGGCGCCGTGCTGGGGCTGCTGATCGGGTCCCTCTACGGCGTGCTCGGGATCATCGCACTGCTGGGCTCGACCTATCCGGTCTCGATCACGATCCCCTGGG
>NZ_KV788721.1:0-16205 GCF_001807385.1 Brachybacterium sp. HMSC06H03
GGCCGCGGGAGACGCCGCCGCGCAGCCGGCCGGACAGGGCGCCGCGGACGCGCTCGATGACGGGCAGCGGCCCGGTGGGCGTGAGCGAGAAGTGCTTCATGCGGGCACCGGATCCTGGCGCCGACGGCGCAGCAGCTCCTCGAGCTCGAAGGTGTCTCCGTCGCGGGCGCCGCGCCCGACGACGAGCGGTGCGGGGGAGGGCTCGGGCGCCTCGCCGCGCAGCCGGGCGAGGAGGCCCCCCTCGACGCGCAGCACGTAGTAGCGGCCCTCCGCATCCACCGCGAGGGAGCGGTCGCGCTTGAGGTACCAGCCGCTCAGGCCGGTGCGCACGGTGCCGCTGCCGCGATAGGGCCGAGCCCGCAGCGGCACCGGGGCGATGCCGTCGGCGAGATAGCCGGCCACCGCCTCACGGATCAGCGCGGTGGCCTGTGCGTGCTCGTCCTCACGGGCGGCGCGGAGGGCCTGCTCCTTGGCCTCGACCACCTCGCGTCGGTGCCGGGACCACTCCTGCTGCTCGGCCTGGGGATTCATGACGCCATTCTTCCAGGCCGCGGCGCCGAGCACAGCGGGGTCGGGCAGGAGGTGCGGTGCAGGGGATGTGCGAAGAGCGTGGAGGTGCGGCTCAGAGCTTCGCGGTCGTGGGGCGTTCGCCGTGGTCGCGAGGCACTACGACCGGCTCCTGAGAGGCGTCGATCCAGAGCGCCCCGGTCTCGCCGTCGGCCTCGCCGAGGAGCACCTGCACGGACAGCGCCGCATCCAGCGGCACGGCCCGACGCACGACGGCGAGGGCGATCGGGCCGAGGTCCGCATGGAGGGCGGCTGAGGTGACGGCGCCGACGACCTTCCCGTCGGCCCCGCCCAGACGCACCTCGCCGCCGGGGGCGACGGGGACGTCCTGGGAGCCGTCGAGATGGAGCATCACCAGGCGCCGCGGCGGCTGGCCCAGGTTCAGCACCTTCGCGACGGTCTCCTGGCCGCGATAGCAGCCCTTGGCGGTGTGCACGCTGGTGCGCAGCAGGTCGAGCTCGTGCGGGATGGTGCGCTCGTCGACCTCGCGCGCCTGGCGGGCGCGATGGTCCGCGATCCGCACCGCCTCCCAGGAGCTCATCCCGGCCAGCTGCCGCTCCTGCCAGGGCAGCGCCTCGAGCGCCGCGGCGGGGAAGACCGAGAGGACCTGGCCGGCCGGGTCCTCGGGCGCAGGGCCGTAGGCGACGCCACCGGGGGCGACCTCGGGCCAGGGCTCGGACCACACGGCGACGGGCTCGGGCAGGTCGAGGTCCGCGAGCACCTCGGCCGCCGGTACGAGGGCCCCCAGCACCCGCAGGTCGTCGCGATCGAGGATCTCGACCCGGGCGGCGAAGCGCATCATCTCCAGGTAGCGGCGCAGTCCCGCGCGCGCCCCGGCGTCGAGGACCAGCAGCAGCGACTCCTCGCCGATCACGACGGCCGCTGCGAGATGCTCGACGCGGCCCTGCGGGGAGAGCACCGCCATGGAGGACGAGGTGCCGACAGGCGTGCCGGTGAGGACCTGGGTGGTGACCGTGGTCATCCAGCTGCGGGCGTCGGCGCCGCTGACCTCGAGCAGCTCGAGCTGGCCGAGGTCGACGACGGCCTCCCGCTCCAGCAGGCGTCGCTGCTCGCGCAGCGGGGCGCCGTAGTGGGCGGGCACGGACGCGTCCGGGCCCTCGCCGAGGACCGCGCCGCGCAGGGACAGGGGGCGGATCTCGCGCACGGGACCGGACACGGGATCAGACACGATGCAGCTCCAGGGAGAGGTGGGGGAGGAGCGCCGTCTCGCCGGGCGCACCCTCGGGGGCGGGGTCGCGCTGCTCCCAGAGCCACATGAGGCGTCCGGAGATGTAGCCGACCATGCGCGTCGCGGCGACCTCGCCGTCGGCGCCGGGCAGGGCGAGCTGCAGGCGCGGCCCGCGGACCTCGCCGCGCCAGGTCTCCGCGGCCTCGCCGCGGCGCTCGAAGCGCGCTTCCAGATGATGGGAGAGCTGCCCCTCGGGGCTGCCGGGGCGTGCCGCCTCGGCGGCGGCGCGGTCCTGTCCGGCCAGGAGATCGCCGACGGTCCACACGCCGTCCTCGCGGTGCAGCAGGCTCCGCTCGCCGGTCGACGGCGCGGCGGGGGCGTCCTCGTCCCCGTCCTCCGTGCGGGCGAAGGCGCTCGTGGGCGGCAGCGGAGCGGGCGCGTCGACCCGGTGGATCGTCGAGCGCCAGGCGAGGGTGCCGTCATCCTGGGCGGTGCACACGAGGCGCTGCTCGATGCGCACGTCAGGGGTGCCCGGGGACGTGGCGGCGAGGGCACCGCTGCCTTCCCACTCGCCGATCAGCCAGGCGAGCGGGTACAGGGAGCGGGGGAGGGAGGGGTCGAGCGTGATGGGCATCGGTGCCGCGGGGCGCTCAGTGGTTGAACAGGCGGCTGATCACCAGCACGGAGAAGCCGAGGACGAGGATGCCCACCAGGACGACGAGGGCGAGGAAGAACAGCGACAGCGCAGACATGGAGACGAGTCTACCGTCGTCAGCCGAACAGTGTGATCGCGAGATGCGCGAGGACGCCCACGGTCGCCACCGGCACCGCCGCCACCGCCAGCGAGGGGACCGGCTCGTGCGCGACGAGCGAGGAGCCCACCAGCAGATGCGCGCTGCTCGCCCCGATCGCCGTCGCCATGCCCAGCATCACCGCGATCGGCAGGGCGAGCGGGGCCAGCGACACCGCGAGCAGGCACGTCAGACCTGCCCCCACCGCCACCGAGAGCACGAAGCGGGGCAGCGCGGGCAGCGGCGTCCAGTCCAGCAGCAGCGTCGCGGCGAGGCCCGTCGCGACGGCGGTGACCACGGCCGTGCTCCCGGAGGCCTGGGCGTCGACCTGGGCGATCACCCAGGTCGCGGCGAGCCCGGCGAGGAGGACCCCGGCGACCGTGCCCGTGAGCGAGGAGGTGAGGTCGCGGCGGTCGCGCCGGAGCATCTGATGGACGAAGGAGGCGAAGATCCCCACCGCGCACAGCATCACGATCGCGGAGACGGGGGTGAGGCGCTCGGGGACGAGGACCGCGACCAGCGCGCCGCCGATCCCGATGCCGGCGACGACCACGCGGGTCCCGATCGCGGAGGGCAGCTCGAGCAGCCCGGGCCAGGAGATCCCGATCAGCAGCCCGAGCAGGGCGACGGAGGTCGCCATCAGCACGGGGGAGAGGGGGCCGGTGAGCGAGACGAGCGCCAGGAGCAGCGCGAGGGCGGCGCCGAGGGGTGCGCGCTCGGGAGCGGTCACGGGGCCTCCCTCGCTGTCTCTGCCGGTCGCTCGATGGGTCGCCGACGGCTCGAGGTCCGCGGCGCTACAGTGGCAGTCTACGAGTGCCCGCAGGTGGAGGCATACTCGTGCCGCTCAACACCGCCGTCCGTCGTCCCGGAAGGACCCCATGATCTCCACGGCCGAGCTGTCACAGGAGCACCGTGACCAGATCCTCGATCTGCTCGGCGCGGTGACCGCGCACGACGGCGTCTCGCCGCTCGACGAGGCGGCGAGCCTCGCGCTCGACGGCGACGGCGCCCGGCACCTGCTCCGCCTCGAGGGGGACCGCGCGGTCGCCTACGCCGGCGTGCTCGCCGACGGCACCGTCCAGGGGATGGTGCGCCCGGAGGTGCGCCGCCGCGGCCTCGGCACCGCCCTGCTCGAGGCCGCGCTCTCCGACCGGCCCGACGCCGGGGTCTGGGCGCACGGCGCGCTCGAGGGCTCCCTCGCCTTCCTCTCCGCGGCCGGGCTCGTCGAGACGCGCCGCCTGCTCACCCTGCACCGCGCGCTCGGAGCCGATGCCGCGCTCGAGCCCGTGCCCGAGTCCTCCCTGCCCGGGCTGACCCTGGGCGTCTTCGATCCGGCGCGCGACGCGGACGCCTGGGTGGGGGTCAACTCCCGCGCCTTCGCCTCCCATCCCGAGCAGGGGGCGCTCACCCGCGCGGACCTGGACCAGCGCCTCGCCCAGCCCTGGTTCGACGCCGAGGACATGGTCGTCGCCCGTCGCGACGGGGAGCTGATCGGATTCGTCTGGGTCAAGCGGGAGCGGCCCGGCGCGACGGACGCCGACGCCGAGATCTACGTCGTGGCGACCGACCCGGCGGTGCAGGGGCACCGCATCGCGGCGGTGCTGCTGGCGACCGCGCTGCGTCGCCTGGCCGAGGACGGGGTCCCCGGCGTCGAGCTCTACGTCGAGGCGGACAACACCGCCGCGCTGCGCCTGTACGAGCGCTGGGGCTTCGAGGTCTCGGGCCGCGACGTGCAGATGCGCCGTCCCGCAGCGGCCTCGGCATGAGCGTGAGCGTCGGCCCGGGCAAACCGCCTCCCGTCCTCGCCGCCGGCGCTCTCGCCTGGCGCGAGAAGGGCGGGAAGCTCCAGGTGCTGCTCGTGCACCGGCCCCGCTACGACGACTGGTCGGTCCCCAAGGGCAAGCTCGACAAGGGCGAGACCTTCCCCGCGGCCGCGGTGCGGGAGGTCGCCGAGGAGACCGGCTACCGGGTGCGCCTGCACCGGCCGCTGCCCGCCTCCGTGTACCTGCTGCCGGACGGGCGCACCAAGATCGTCCAGTACTGGCTCGGCACGGTCCGGGCGAAGGTCGCGCCCGGTCCGGAGAACGCCGCCGAGATCGACAAGGTCCGCTGGGTCCCGCTGGCGGAGGCCGAGGGGATGGTCGCGCGCCAGGGCGACCAGGTCCTCCTGCAGTCGCTGCGACGCTTCGCGGAGGCCGGGGAGCTGCGCACGGCGCCCGTCGTGATCCAGCGCCACGGCGCGGCGGTCTCCCGGTCGAAGTGGCGCCGCGGGGAGGGGGCCCGCCCCTTGAACTCGAAGGGGAAGAAGCAGGCCAAGGCCCTCCCGCCGCTGCTGGACGCCTTCGACCCGGCGAGCGTGGTGAGCAGCCCGTGGGAGCGGTGCCTGAGCACCGTCGAGCCGCTGGCGAAGAACGAGGGCCTCACGGTGCGGACCAAGAGCGAGCTCACCGAGGCCGGCCACGCGGAGCACCCCTCCCGCACCGAGGCGGTCATCGATCGGGTGCTGAGCGAGGCGCGGCCGACGGTCGTGTGCACGCACCGTCCTGTGCTCCCCACGGTCATCGAGGCGGTGCGCCGGGTCTCTCGACCCGGCGCGGCCCTCGAGCTGCCGCGCGAGGACCCCTATCTCGCCGCCGGCGAGGCCCTGCTGCTGCACGTCACGCCCGAGGGCGTCGTGGTGGCGATCGAACGACACCTGCCGAACATCGGCTGACGACGGACTGGAGAGAGCACGGATGAGCACGCAGTGGGGGCAGGACCCGTACGGGCCCTCGTCGGAGCGGCACGATCCGTACGGGTCCACGGCGTCGGCGGACCCGTACGGCAGTGCGGGGGAACATGGTGCGGCGGACCCGTACGGCAGTGCGGAGCAGCACGGCGCTGCGGACCCGTACGGCACGGCAGATCCGTACGGCACGGCAGATCCGTACGGCACTGCGGAGCAGCAGGGCGCGGCCGATCCGCACGGTGCGCCGCAGTTCGGCGGCGGGGTGCAGGATCCCTACGTCTCCCTGTCCTCGGGGCTGTCCCAGGGCAACTACACCGCCCCGGGCCACGCCGTCGCGCCGCCGCCGAGCTCAGGGCTCGGGATCGCCGGCTTCGTGGTCGGCCTGCTCGGGCTCACCCTGTGCGGAACGCTCGTCTCGCCCGTCGGCCTGGTGCTGTCGATCCTGGGCATGCGGGAGACGTCCCCGACCGCGACCCCGCCGAAGGGAGGCCGTGGGCTCACGATCACCGGGCTGATCCTCTCGATCATCGGCACGGTCGCGCTGCTGCTCATCATCGCCTACTTCGTGGTCATGTTCGTGATCGCAGGGGTGGCCGCCAGCTCCGGCTACTGAGGGGTATGCCGAACGTGTCCCAGCCCACTGGAAGTCGGACGAAACGGGAGTGTGATCCGTTCGTAATCCGGCCATGACCTGCGAGTTCATGGGAGCGGGAGGGCTGTTCACCTGGTGTTCACACAACGACGGGCCCCGCGTCATCTCTCCTCCCTAGGTTCGCCGCTGACAGACGTCAGCAGGTGTGAACCCGGGCCGAAGGCCCCGAAAGGACTCGCAGTGAACGTTCGCAAGAACAAGCTCGTCTCGCTCGCAGCGCTCGGACTCGTCGGCGGCCTCGCGCTGTCCGCGTGCGGCGGCGGCTCGGAGAACGGCGGCACGGACGGCGCCTCCGACGGCGGCGGCGGCGCGGCAGGCGGCTACGCGGAGCTCTCCGGCAACCTCGCCGGCTCGGGCGCGTCCTCGATGCAGAACGCCCAGACCGCGTGGACCGAGTCCTTCATGGGCCTCACCCAGGCCGAGGGCGGCGACCTCACGGTCACCTACGACCCCACCGGCTCCGGCACCGGCCGTGAGCAGTTCCTCTCCGGCCAGGTGCAGTTCGCCGGCACCGACGCCGCCCTGGACGAGGAGGAGCTCACCAAGTCCGCCGAGGTGTGCAACGACTCGCAGGCCTTCGACCTGCCGGTCTACATCTCCCCGATCGCCGTGGTCTTCAACCTCGAGGGCGTCGACTCCCTGAACCTGACCCCCGAGGTCATCGCCGGGATCTTCGCGGGCGACATCACCAAGTGGAACGACCCGGCGATCGCCGAGTCGAACCCGGACGCCGACCTGCCCGACCTGGACATCGTGCCGGTCCACCGCTCCGACGACTCGGGCACCACCGAGAACTTCACCGAGTACCTCTCGGAGACCGCGCCCGACGCGTGGACCCACGGCCCGGTCGAGACCTGGCCCATCGACGGCGGCCAGTCCGGCGACGGCACCTCCGGCCTGATCTCCACCGTCGAGGGCGGCAACGGCACCATCGGCTACGCCGACGCCTCGCAGGCCGGCAATCTCGGCACCGCCGCGATCCAGGTCGGCGACGAGTTCGTCGAGTACAGCGCCGATGCCGCCGCCAAGGCCGTCGACGTCTCCCCGCGCGAGGAGGGCCGCGAGGAGAACGACATCGTCGTGGAGCTCGACCGCACCACCGAGGAGGCCGGCGTCTACCCGATCGTGCTCGTCTCCTACCTCGCACTGTGCGGCTCCTACGCGGACTCCGCACAGGGCGAGGCCGTCAAGGCCTACGCCTCCTACATGATCTCCGAGGAGGGCCAGGCCACCTCCGCCGAGGCCGCCGGCTCCGCCCCGATCTCCGAGGAGCTGCGCACCGAGGCCCAGGCTGCGATCGACGGCATCACCGTCGGCTGATCCCGCCGCCTCACGACAGCATGTCGCCGGGCCGTACCGGCCCGGCGACATCGCTGTCCCCGCCGTCATCACCCCGGCCAGCGCACCGTGCGCGAACCGTGAGCTCGGAGGAAGGTCCCCATGAGCACAGCTGACATCGAACCGGACGCGGCATCGGCCCCGCCCGCCTCCATGAAGTCCGGTGGCCGCCGCTTCGGCGACTCGCTCTTCAACGCCCTGAGCGTCGGCTCCGGGCTCCTCATCTTCGTCACCCTCGCCGCGGTGGCCATCTTCCTCACCCTGGAGTCCCTCCCCGCGATCATCGCGAGCCGGGAGTTCTCCGGCACCGCGGACTTCTCGCTGATCGAGTACTCCCTGCCGCTCGTGTTCGGCACCGTGCTCGCCGCCGCGATCGCGCTGGTGATCGCGATCCCGATCTCCCTCGGCGTCGCCCTGTTCATCTCGCACTTCGCGCCGCGCCGCCTGGCCTCGGCGCTCGGCTACATGATCGACCTGCTCGCCGCCGTGCCCTCGGTCGTCTACGGCCTGTGGGGCGGTGTGTGGCTGGTCCCCAAGCTCGAGCCGCTCTACGTCTTCCTCAACACCTACTTCGGCTGGATCCCGCTGTTCGCCGGCGAGCCGACGGCGCCGATGCGGAACCTCGCCTCCGCCTCCGTGGTCCTGGCCGTCATGGTCCTGCCGATCATCACCGCGGTCTCCCGCGAGGTCTTCCTGCAGACCCCGCGCCTGCAGGAGGAGGCCGCGCTCGCGCTCGGCGCCACCCGCTGGGAGACCATCCGCACCGTCGTGCTGCCCTTCGGCCGCGGCGGCGTGGTCGCCGCGTCGATGCTGGGCCTCGGCCGTGCGCTCGGCGAGACCATGGCCGTGCTGATGATCCTCGCGCCCGGCGCGACCTTCTCCCTGCACATCCTCGAGGTCGGCCGCCACAACTCGATCGCCGCGAACATCGCCTCGAAGCAGGCGGAGGCCTCCGGCGTCGACATGTCCCTGCTCATCTTCACCGGCCTGGTGCTGTTCGTGCTGACCTTCGTCATCAACGCCATCGCCCGGTGGATCGTCGCCCGCAGCGGCCCCAAGAGCTGAGAGGTCCCCCATGAGCACCCCCACCACCGTGCGGACCGAGCCCTCGGTCCACCGCCCCCGCGACGAGCGCCGCCTGCCCTGGTACCACCTCGTCTTCACCGGGATCGCGGGCCTCCTGGTCGCCATCGCCGTGCTGGCGATCGCCGGCGCTCTCTCTGTCACCAGCGCCATCCTGCTGGGATTCGTCCTCCACCTGCTCTTCGGCTGGGGCTACTCGCTCCTGCGCGAGGGCCCCCGATGGGCGACCGACCGGCTGATGACCCTGCTGGTCATCGGCGCGTTCGCGATCTCGATGTTCCCGCTGCTGTCGCTGCTGTGGTCCGTGATCTCCCGCGGCCTGACCCGCGTGATCGCCGCGAAGCCGACGACCTTCGCGTTCTGGACCCAGGACATGTCCGGCATCATCGGCGGCGCGGATGCCGGCGGCGTCTTCCACGCGATCGTCGGCACGCTGCTGATCACGCTGTGGGCCTCGATCATCTCGATCCCCGTCGGCCTGTTCACCGCGATCTTCCTGGTCGAATACGCGAATGTGGGCTGGAAGCGGACCCTCGGCAGGGGCGTCACCTTCCTCGTCGACGTCATGACCGGCATCCCCTCGATCGTGGCGGGACTGTTCGGCCTGGCGGTGTTCATCGCCTTCATGCCCGATCAGTCCGTGCGCATGGGCATCATGGGCGCGGTCGCGCTCTCGCTGCTGATGATCCCCACCGTGGTCCGCAACAGCGAGGAGATGCTCCGCCTGGTCCCCATGGACCTGCGCGAGGCCGCCTACGCGCTCGGCGTGCCCAAGTGGCTCACGATCGTCAAGGTCGTGCTGCGCACCGCGATCGCGGGCCTGACCACCGGCATCACCCTCGCCATCGCCCGCGTCATCGGCGAGACCGCGCCGCTGCTGCTCACGGTCGGCATGGTCACCTCGGTGAACTGGAACATGTTCGACGGCCGCATGGCGACCCTGCCCACCTTCATCAACCAGCAGTACCGCAACGGCAACGCGAACTGCATGTCGGACACGGTCACCAACCCGATCAACCAGGAGGTGTACGCCTGTGCGGTCAGCACCAACATCGACCGCGCCTGGGCGGCCGCCTTCACCCTGATCGTGATCGTGATGATCCTGAACATCATCGCGCGCATGATCAGCCACTACTTCTCCCCGAAGCTCAGCCGCTGAGCCGGGCCACCCACGCGAAAGGACATCTGATGGCAGCCCCCCAGCCCATCAACGTCGAGGACCTGAACATCTACTACGGCGACTTCCTCGCCGTCGAGGGTGTCGACGTGCAGATCCGGCCCCGTTCGGTCACGGCTCTCATCGGCCCCTCCGGCTGCGGCAAGTCGACCTTCCTGCGCACGCTGAACCGCATGCACGAGGTCATCCCCGGCGCGTATGCGAAGGGCAAGGTCGAGATCAACGGCGAGGACATCTACGACGCCAAGGTCGACCCGGTCAACGTGCGTCGCCGCGTCGGCATGGTGTTCCAGAAGGCCAACCCCTTCCCGACCATGTCGATCCGCGACAACGTGCTCGCAGGTGTGAAGCTCAACAACCGCCGGATCTCGAAGTCCGCGGCCGACGAGCTGGTCGAGCGCGCGCTGAAGGGCGCGAACCTCTGGAACGAGGTCAAGGACCGTCTGGACAAGCCTGGCATGGGCCTGTCCGGCGGTCAGCAGCAGCGTCTGTGCATCGCCCGCACCATCGCGGTCAAGCCCGAGGTCGTCCTCATGGACGAGCCCTGCTCGGCGCTCGACCCGATCTCCACCCTCGCGATCGAGGACCTCATCCACGAGCTGAAGGAGGAGTACACGATCGTCATCGTCACGCACAACATGCAGCAGGCGTCCCGCGTCTCCGACCGCACCGGCTTCTTCAACATCGCCGGCACCGGCAAGCCCGGGCACCTCATCGAGATCGACGACACCGACACGATCTTCACCAACCCCAGCAACAAGCAGACCGAGGACTACATCTCCGGCCGCTTCGGCTGATCGACGTACTGGCGAGGGACGAGCCGGTAGGAGATCAGCCGGGCAGACGGAGTCTGATCGACGTACTGGCGAGGAGCGCCGGGGCCCAGGGCCATGCGCCCGGGTCCCGGCGCTCCGTCGTCGCGGGGCCGACGGTCGCATCCGGGCGTCATCCCACGGTCGGACGCCGCCTGTGCGGAACCGATCCCCGGGTGGACGCGGTGGGAGGGGTCTGCGGCGGATCGTGGGGGACATGAACTTCGCACCCCCTGCCTCGCATCCCTCCGCCGTCCCGTCGGCGCCCGCCCCTCCCACGCCGGTCCTCTCCGCCCGCGGGCTCGTGCGCACCTACGGCAGCGACCAGACCGCCACCCGGGCCCTCGACGGCGTGGACCTCGACATCGCCCGCGCCGACTCCCTCGCCGTGATGGGCCCCTCCGGCTGCGGCAAGACCACCCTGCTGCACGTGCTCGCCGGCATCCTCGCCCCGACCTCCGGGACGGTGCGCCTGGACGGCGAGTCCCTCGCCGAGCTCGGGGACCGCCGGCGCACCCTGCTGCGCCGCAGCGAGTTCGGCTTCGTCTTCCAGGACGGCCAGCTGCTGCCCGAGCTGACCGCGGTCGAGAACGTGGTCCTCCCGCGCATGCTCGGCGGCACCTCGCGCCGTGCCGCGACCGCCGAGGCCACCGCCTGGCTGGACCGGCTCGGCCTCGCCGGGATGCACCACCGCCGTCCGACCCAGCTCTCCGGCGGCCAGGCCCAGCGCGTCGCGGTCGCCCGCGCGCTCGCGGGTCGTCCGTCGGTCGTCTTCGCCGACGAGCCCACCGGCGCCCTGGACCAGGAGACCGGACAGTCCGTCCTCGCGACGCTCGTCGACGCGTGCGCCGAGACCGGCGCGAGCCTGGTCATGGTCACCCACGATGCCAAGGTCGCCGCGGCCTGCCGGCGCACCGTCGCGATGCGCGACGGCCGGATCGCCCGCGAGTACGTGCGTCCCGAGGGCGCGCAGGGCACGGGGGACGCCCGATGAACGCCCTGCTCGCCTCCGCCCCGCTCCTGCTGCGCCGCCGCGGCGCCCTCGCCGACGTCCTGCCCGTGATCGCCTTCGCCGCGGCGACTGCGATCACCGGGACCGTGCTCGGCGGCGCCGCTGCCTTCGTCGGCCGCCTCCCCGCCGACGGCGAGGTCGCCTTCGAGGGGGAGGCCTCGTTGATCCCCTTCCTGGTCTCCTGCGCGATGGTCGCCTCGGTGCTGCTGATCCCGAGCGCCGTCGGCCTCGGCGGCTCCGCAGCGCGGCTCTCGCTCGCCCGGCGCGAGCAGGACCTCGCCTCGATCCGTCTCGTCGGCGGCACCGCCGGCCAGGTCGGCGCCGTGGCGGTCCTCGACGTCGCGGCGCAGGCCCTGCTCGGCGGGCTGCTCGGCGTGGTGCTGCACCTGGTCGTGACCCCGCCCCTGACCGCGCTCGACTTCGGGATCGCTCCGTTCACCACCGCGGACCTGCTGATGCCGTGGTGGGCGTATCCGCTGCTGGTGATCGGCATGGTCCTGCTCGCCGCAGGCTCCGCCGCCGTCTCCCTCACCGCAGTGGCGCTCAGCCCTCTCGGCGTCGCCCGTGACTCGCGCACCGTGCGGATGTCCGTGCTCCGACTGGGGATCTGGGCGGCGCTGATCCTCGGCTTCCTCGTGTTCATGCAGGTGGGCGGGATGATCTTCGGTGGGGTCGCCGACGGGATGCTGTTCCTCGGGATCATGATCGTGTTCATCGGCGCGGTCGTCGCGGGCGTGAACGTGGTCGGCCCGTTCCTCGTCTGGGGCGTGGCGCTGCTCGTGGCGCGCACGGCCCCGACCCCCTCGCTGATGGTCGGCGCGAGGCGCCTCGCCGCGGACCCGAAGGCCGGCTGGAGGGCCGTCTCCGGGATCACCTTCGCCCTGGTCATCGCGGGTTTCCTCACGACGCTCGCGACGCTCACCCCGGCCGATGGGGCTCGTGCGGTCGAGGACCGGATGATGGCCACCGCCATGTCCACCGGCGGGCTGCTCACCCTCGGCATCGCGGCGGTCCTCGCCGCGGTCGGAACCGGCGTCACGCAGACCGCGCGGGTGATCGACCAGGCCCCGGTGCTGCGAGCCCAGCACGTCGCCGGCGCCGAGGTCGGCCAGCTGCACCGGGCCCGCATCGCGGAGATCACGCTGCCTGTGCTGCTGAGCTCGGTGCTGGCGACCTTCACCGCCCTGCTCGTCGTGCTGTCGGTGCTGGGGTCCGGCGCCGCCGATCCGAGCGCGGCGGTGCGCTACCTGGTCAGCGTCGCCGGGGCCTACGCCCTGGTGATCCTCGCCGTGCTCGTCGCCTCCCCGCTCGTGCGCCGGTACGCGATGCGCACCGCCTGAGCGGCACCTCCGCGTGCCCCGCCCCGCCTTCCCGCGGGGCGGGGCACGGCCGTTAGGCTGGGGTGATGGACATGCAGACCGTCGCCCCGCAGGACGTGCCCGAGGGTGCGCATCTCATCGACGTGCGCGAGCAGGCCGAATGGGATGCCGGGCACGCCCCCACCGCCCAGCACCTCCCGGCGAGCACGCTCCTGCAGAACCTCGAGCAGCTCCCGGAGACGGACGAGGACCTGTACATCGTCTGCCGCAGCGGCGGACGCTCCTTCCAGGTCGCGCAGTGGCTGAACGCCAACGGGTTCGACGCGATCAACGTCGGCGGCGGCATGGACCAGTGGTTCGAGTCCGGGCTGCCGATAGAGTCCGACGGCGAGGGCGAGGCCTTCATCCTCTGAGGCGCCTCCCTCAGAGCGGCAGCACGTCCTTCAGCAGCGCGTAGCCCACGAACGCGGCCACGTCGAGGAGGGTGTGCGCCACGACCAGCGGCATCGTCCGACGGGTGCGTCGGTACCACTCGCCGA
This sequence comes from Brachybacterium sp. HMSC06H03, assembly GCF_001807385.1. Taxonomy (NCBI): domain Bacteria; kingdom Bacillati; phylum Actinomycetota; class Actinomycetes; order Micrococcales; family Dermabacteraceae; genus Brachybacterium; species Brachybacterium sp. HMSC06H03. Next base: position 13,208 of record NZ_KV788721.1, read on the forward strand.
ACACCAGCCCCATCACCAGGTTCACGAGCCCCGGACCCACCCCCTGATAGGTGTGGTACGCGCCGCGCAGCAGGGCGGAGGCGAGCAGGATCCGACTCGGCGACCAGCCGAGCCGTTCGAGGCGCTGGTAGAGGTAGCCGACCACGATCACCTCCTCGAGCAGCGCGTTCTTCAGCGCGTGGAGGATCAGCACCGGAGTGGTCCACCAGTGGGTCGCGAGCGCCGCCGGGACCACCTCCACCGTCGCGCCCAGCGCCCGACCCAGGTAGTAGACGGCCAGCCCCGGCACCCCGATCGCGGCGGTGATCAGCAGCCCGTGGCCCAGGTCCCGCAGCGGCCTGGCGAGGTCCAGTCCGAGGTCGCCGAGCGCCTGGCGCAGCGAGCCCGCGGTCGCGGCCAGCAGCAGCACCACCAGCACGACCGGCACCAGGGCGAAGACGATCGAGAGCAGCTGGTACATCAGGTCCAGCCACGCATCCTCCCGCAGCGAGGAGTTCAGCGAGGTCGACTGGCCGGAGAGGGGGCCGGCGGCGACGGCCTGGGCCAGCGCGATCAGCGAGTACACGGCGCTGCGCCCCAGCGAGAGCGCCAGCACGATGAGCACCTCGGTGCGCAGCCAGGCCGGGCTCGGTCTCCACGTCTCCACGCGCACATGCTCTCACCCCGGCTCCGTGCCAGACTCGATCCCATGACTGCCTCGCATCCCGCTGCCCGCACCTCCCGTCCCGTCGTCCTGGTCACGGGCGCGAACCGGGGCATCGGCCGCGCCGTCGCGCACGAGCTCGCCGCCGACCACCACCTGCTGCTGGGCGGGCGGGACGAGCAGGCGCTCGCCGCGCTCGCCGCGGAGCTCCCGTCGGCCGAGCCCTTCGTCGCCGAGCTCACCGACCCCGCCGATCTCGACCGGGCGCTGACCGGCCTCGCCCTCGAGGAAGGACTCGCTGGCCTCGTCCACTCCGCGGGAATCCTGGTGAACGGCTCCGTCGAGGAGCTGACGCCTGCGGACTGGGAGCGGAACTTCGCGGTCAACGTCACCGCCGTCTCGGAGCTGACCCGGCGCCTGCTTCCCGCGCTGCGCGCGGCGCGCGGCACCGTCGTCGCCGTGAACTCGGGCTCCGGCTACGCCGCGAAGGGGGACCGCGGCGCCTACTCCGCCTCGAAGTTCGCGCTGCGCGCCTGGACCGACGCGCTGCGTCAGGAGGAGCTCGCCGCCGGAGTGCGGGTCAGCTCGGTCCACCCCGGCCGGGTCGACACCGACATGCAGCACGAGTTGCGCGCCGCCGAGCAGGGCGCCTACGAGGCCGAGCAGTACCTGCGTCCGGCCACGGTCGCCGCGGCGATCGGCTTCGTGCTGCGCGCCCCGGAGGACGCAGTGGTGACGAGCCTGGACCTGCGCCCCCGCGCGATCGGCTGACCCGGCGCGGCCGACGGGCCGGCCCGACCCGGGCCCCGTCCGCCGGAGTCAGGACGACCCCTCCTGCTCGCCCGAGCAGGAGGGGCCGTCGGCCGTGCGGGGCGCGTCAGCCGCGCTGGTCGTCCAGGTGGCCGACGAGCTCGGCGGCGAGGCCCACGTAGGTCTGCGGGGTCAGGGCCAGCAGCCGCTCCTGCTCCGCCTCGGGAAGGCCGAGCGAGGAGATGAACTCGCGCATCCCCTCCCCGTCCACGCGGTGGCCGCGGGTGAGGTCCTTCAGCCGCTCGTAGGGGTTGTCCAGGCCCTCGTGGCCCTGCACGCCCAGGGTGCGCATCACGGACTGCACCGCCTCGCCGAGCACCTCCCAGTTGCCCTCGAGGTCCGCGGCCATCGCGTCGGCGTCGACGTCCAGGCCCGCCAGGCCCTTGCGGATGTTCGCGATCGCGAGCAGCGAGTGGCCCAGCGCCGGGCCGACGTTGCGCTGCGTGGTCGAGTCGGTGAGGTCGCGCTGCAGGCGAGAGGTGACCAGGGTCTGGGAGAGCACGTCCAGCAGCGCGCCGGAGATCTCCAGGTTCGCCTCCGCGTTCTCGAAGCGGATGGGGTTGACCTTGTGGGGCATGGTCGAGGAGCCGGTGCCGCCCTGCGCGGACAGGCGCTGGCGGAAGTAGCCCAGCGAGATGTAGGTCCACACGTCGGTGGCCAGGTTGTGCAGGATCCGGCCGGCGCGGGCGATGTCGGCGTAGACCTCGGCCTGCCAGTCGTGGGACTCGATCTGCGTGGTCAGCGGGTTCCAGGTCAGGCCCAGGTGCTCCACGAAGGTGCGCGCGATGCGCTCCCAGTCCGCGCCCGGCACGGACACGGCGTGCGCGGCGTAGGTGCCGGTCGCGCCGTTGATCTTGCCGAGCATCTGGTTCGCGGGGATGCGGTGGGCCTGGCGGCCCAGGCGGTGCGCGAAGACCGCCATCTCCTTGCCGAGGGTGGTGGGGGTCGCGGCCTGGCCGTGGGTGCGCGAGAGCATCGGCACCTCGGCGGTCTCGCGGGCGAGGGCCTCGAGGTCGCCGATCAGCGCCTCGAAGGCGGGAAGCCACACCTCGTGCACGGCTCCGCGGATCATCAGCGCGTAGGCGAGGTTGTTGACGTCCTCGCTGGTGCAGTAGATGTGCACCACCTCGGCGAGCGGCTCGAGGGAGGTGCCGGCCAGGCGGCGCTTGATGTAGTACTCGATCGCCTTGACGTCGTGGACGGTCTCCCGCTCGATCTCGGCGTGCTCGGCGATGCCGTCGGCGCCGAAGTCCTCCGGGATCGCGCGCAGCAGCGCCCGCTCCTCGTCGGTCAGGGTGCGCAGGCCGGGGATCACCTCGCCGTCCAGCAGGTGGATCATCCACTCGGTCTCCACCACCAGGCGGGAGCGGTTCAGCGCCGCCTCGGAGAGGTGGTCGACCAGCGGCGCGACCTGGCCGCGGTAGCGGCCGTCGAGCGGGGTGAGGGCGATCGGGGGAGTGATGTCCGCGAAGGAATGAGCCATGGCGGTCATTCTCCCAGAATCGCGCGCGCCCGCGCCGCCGGGCCCGACGGGCGGGCGCGGGG
>NZ_KV788722.1:0-8043 GCF_001807385.1 Brachybacterium sp. HMSC06H03
GGCCTCGGCGGGCCCGTGCTGGCCCTCGGCGCCGCGGTCGGCGTCGGCGCCGTCGCCCTCGGCGGGGTCGGCGTGGCCGTGAACCGTCCGCGGACAGGATCGGCCGCGCGTCCCGTGATCGACGCGAGCGTCACCGGCGGCACCCGCGAGGTGCTCGAACGTATCCTCGAAGCCAACGAGACCACCCGCGCCCGCGTGCGGGAGCTGCGCCCGCAGGCCTCCGCGGCCCCCGCAACCCAGGTGCTCGACGACGTCGACGCGCTGCTGACCAGGATCGACGCGCTCGTCGGCGCCGAGCAGCTGCAGCAGATGCGACCGTCCGCGGGCGAGGTGACGATGCTGGAGGGCATCGCCACCCGCTACGTGCCGGACCTCGTCGACGCCGCCGCGGACATCATCTCCTTCCTGCGCACCTTCGCCGGCAGCGCCCGCGAGGAGGCGCTGGCGAACCTCGCCTCGATCGACCGGCAGCTCGACGTGCTCGGCGAGGGCGTCGAGCGGATCGAGAGCGATCTCGTCGGCGGCGTCTCCCGTTCGCTCGAGGTGCACTCCGAGTTCCTGCGCCAGCGCTTCGCCGACCAGCACCTGGACCCGATCATCGACGTCTGACCCGCCCCGTCGGCCGCCGCGGGAGGAGCCCGCCGGCCGCGCCGCCCCTCCGCACCACCGCCGACCGACCGCACCCACCGACCATCCGCCCGAGAGATGCCCGGCCCCGCCGGCATCGACCACCAGCCATCACCCGCGACCCGCCCAGGAGGCACCGATGGACAAGCTCCAGCCGCCCACCCCCGCCCAGGAGATCACCCCGGCCGAGCCGGTCGAGGAGATCAGCGACGACGACGCGGTCTCCGTGCTCCCCGACCTCCCCGCCGAGCAGCAGCAGGAGCTCGAGCAGCGGGCGGATGCCTGGGTCGACCAGGTCTCCCAGCTGAACCCCCACTCTCAGGAGTTCACCGCGCAGGTCAACGCCCTCGGCGCGGTCGCGCGGCGCACCTTCGAGCGCACCTCGCAGACCTCCTCGCGCTTCATGGAGCAGTCGCTGCGGGACGCGAAGGACAAGAAGGGCAGCGCCCAGGAGAACGTCGCGAAGTCGCTCACCGAGCTGCGCACCACCATGGAGGAGCTCGCGCCGAAGGAGGAGACCTTCGCCGACAAGGCGCTCGGCTTCCTGCCCGGCCGCAACCGCGCCAAGCGCTACTTCCGCAGTTTCGAGTCGAACCAGGACCAGCTCGACCACGTCCTCGGCGCGCTCTCCCGCGGCCAGGAGGGGCTCCAGCGCGACAACGCGGAGCTCGCCGTGGAGCGCCGCGCCCTCTGGGAGGACCTCGGCGCCCTCCAGAAGGCCTCCCACCTGCTGGGGCTGCTCGACGATCGGGCCGTGCGCAAGGCCGAGGAGATGCGCGCCTCCGGCAAGCAGGCCGACGCCGACGCGCTCGAGCGGGACGTGCTCTTCGCCGTCCGCCAGCGCCGCCAGGACGTCGCCACCCAGATCGCGGTGACCGTGCAGGCCTACCTCTCGATGGGTGTCATCGAGGACAACAACACCAAGCTCCAGCAGGGCGTGGAGCGGGCCCGCACCACCACCGTCACCGCGCTGCGCACCGCCGTGATCACCGCGCAGGCGCTCGAGAACCAGAAGCTCGTGCTCGACCAGATCGACGCGGTCAACGCCACCACCGACAACCTCATCTCCTCCACCTCGAAGATGCTCGCCGACAACTCGGTGAAGGTGCAGCAGCAGGCGGCGAACTCCGGCGTCTCCGCCGAGACGCTGCAGAAGGCCTTCGACAACCTGTTCGCCACGATGGACGGCATCGACTCCTTCCGCACCCAGGCCAACCAGAACTTCCTCACCACGGTGACGAACCTGGAGCAGCAGGTCGAGCGGGCGCGGCCGTACATGGAGCGGATGCAGAAGGAGCGCCCCGAGCACGAGGAGATCGAGAGCGCGGCGAGCCTGCTGGAGATCGAGGACCGCTGAGCGGGCAGCTGGCGGCCGTCTCGGCCGCACCGGGGCCGGCCACGGAGGTCACGCTGACCTACGACTGGAGCGCCGTGCCCGACCAGCTGCAGAAGGAGTTCGGCCTGCCGCCGTTCCCGCCGAGCTTCCTCGAGGAGTCCCTCGCCGCGCTCGAGCGGGCGGTGACGGCGCAGTAGCCGCCGCCCGCCCGCTCAGCGCACCGTCGCGGCGGCCGCGCCGGCGCCGTCCTCGTTCTCCAGCGACACGGCCACGGTCAGGGTCGCGTCGGCCGGCACGTCCCCGGCCAGCGGGATCGTCACGACCTCGCGGGCGGAGCGGACGTCGGTCGCCTCGAGCTCGCCGACGGTCCGCTCCCCGTCCCAGACGAACACGCGCCGGGTGCCAGGCGCCGCGGTGCGCACCACGGCGCTGATCTCGCGGCGTCGGCGGGTCGCCTTGTCCACCCGCACCGCGTCCGCGCCGAGCGTGGGGAAGCCGCCGAGCCCCATCCCGTCGGCCGCGGACTGCAGGATCGACTGGGGCGATGCGACGGAGCGGGCCGAGGTGTTCGGGATCCTGGGCTCGACCGGCGCCGACGGCGCGGCCTCGAGATCCGGCAGCTCGAGCACGCCCCAGCGGAAGGGGTCGGCCTGCACGCCGGGGAAGGTGGACCAGCCGATGCGGGACTGGCCGGTGCGGTCCTGGGTGTCGGAGTCGTAGACGACCACGTTGAAGCCCACGCGGGTCGGGTCGATGCCGTCGGGCAGCTCCGCGAAGGGGATCGTCGTCTCGAGCACGTAGCCCTGGTAGGGCTCGGAGATCTCGGCGGCGATCCTCACCGAGGGCGCGACCTCCTCGATCGGGCCCTGGCGGTTGTCGTGGTCGCGTCCGGCGACCGGTCCGCCCACGCCGCCCGCGCCGTCGTCCGTGCCGGGCAGCGCCCCGAGGATGAAGGTGGTGGCGGTGTGGTCGGAGGTGCCGCGCGGGTCGATCATGATCTCGACGGAGTCGGTGCGGAAGCGCTGCTTGTTGTCCTCCGGCGGCAGCAGGGTGCCGAGCACGTCGTCGATGACCTGCACGAACACGTGCAGCGCGGCGTCGTCGTAGGTGACCCAGGTGGAGCCGGAGGCGTCCTCCGGGGTGACCTCCGACCCCTCCCACAGGGTGCCGATGTCGATCGGCTCGCCGGGGTACTCCCCGGTGCCGCGTACCGCGTCGACCTCGACGCCCTCGGTGCGGGAGGCGACCAGCCGCGGCACGAGGTGCAGGCCCTGCGCGGTCGTGGCGGGGACGCCTCCGGCCGACGCGGTGACCGTGACGGCGTAGACGCCGCCGTCCGGGGCGCGGTTCGCCGTCGGCAGCGAGGGGTCGGTGTTCTCGATCCGCACCGTGGCCGTCGACTCGCCGAGCGCGGGCACGCCCTCCACCAGCAGCTGGGCCGGCTCGGCGGTGAAGCCGTCGGGCAGGGTGAGGGTGACCTCCGCGTCCTGCACCTGCTCGGAGCGGTTGCGCACCACGATCTCGAACTCCTCGGCGCGGCCCTGGCCGAGGGAGCGCCGGGTGGGCACGAGCGCGTCGAGGCGCTGCATGCCGAGCTCCTCGGTCCACTCGAGGAAGGCGGCGATCTCGGCGCGGTCGGCGATCCCGGCCTCGACCACGCCGGCGGTGCGCAGCGGGAGCACGTTCTCTCCGGAGCCCTTGCGGGAGGTGACGCGGGCTCGCAGCAGCACGTGCTCGCCGGGGGTCGCGCTCTCCGGCACCTCGACGGTGAAGGTCGCGGTGCGGGACTGCTTCGCGGGGACCGTGCCGAGGACCTGCTTCCGCCCGGCGTCCCAGCCGTCGGGGACCTCGAGCTCGACCTGCACGCCGGGCAGGGCGCTGCCCGGGGAGCCGATCTCCACCTGGACCTCGACGCTGCCGCCGGTCTGCACGGCGAACTGCTCGCTGCGCAGCTCGAGCGTGGTGCCGAGCGGCAGCCCGCCCTCGACCGGGAGGCTCGCTCCGCCGAGCGCCGCGGTGTCGCCGCTGGTCGGATCCGGGAACGGGGTGCGGGAGTCGATCAGGGTGAACCAGGCGGCGGGGATCGTCGCGGGGTCCGTGGTGGTGGGCGGGAAGACGTGCCAGCCCTGGGTGCGGTAGGCGTGGATCGAGTCGTCGCGCACGGCCGACCAGCGCTTGCCGTGCTTCTCGGACTCGGTGCCGTTCCACGCCCCGAACACCACGTCGCTCGCCACCAGCGGCGTGAACCCGGTCGCGACGGCGTCGGGCCCGGTCGGCGCCTGGCCGTCGGAGCCGGAGCGCAGCAGACGCTTCGGGGCGAAGGGCTTCAGGCCCTCGTCGAAGTGCTCGGGGAAGACGTCCTCGCGACCGGCGAGGAGGTACGCCTCGACGGCGAACATCGCGGCCTGCTGGTGGTTGCCGTGGTTGCCCTGCACGGCCGAGGGGTTCATCGTCACGATCACGTCCGGCCGGGTCGCGCGCACGACGCGGATCACGCGGCTGAGCACGTCCCGCCCGCCCCACACCTCGTGGCTGAGCGGGGCGGAGAGGGTGTAGAAGAAGTCGACCGCGTCGAGGTTGAAGACGTGCTCGATCCCGGCGAGGCCGACGGCGGTGCGCTCCTCGCCCTCGCGGATCAGGCCCAGCGCCGGGCCCTCCTCGAGGCCGACGGCGTTCCCGCCGCCCTCGCCGCGGGTGATGGTGATGACCCCGGCCCTCTGGTTCTCGTACTCGTTCCACTGCCCGAAAGCGGCCAGGGTCCAGGCCTCGTCGTCGGGGTGGGCGCCGATGTAGAGGATGTCCAGGTCGACGCCGCCGTCGGCGAGGGCGCGCTCCATCGGCGGCAGCCCGCTGAGGTCCAGGGCGGTGGCGCCGGCGGCGAGTCCGAGCACGGCCGAGCCCTGCAGGAGGCGACGGCGGGAGAGCCCGCGCGGGGCGGGGGCGTCGGGGACGGGTGCGGCAGAGGCGGGGCGGGCGGGGAGGGGAGGGTGCGACATGGTTCCTGACTTCTCTCGTGCGGCGGTGCGTCGATGCACCGGTGGATGGGTCCAGGCGGGTCGAGTCGGTGACCGGCCAGTCATGTGCAGCTGTGTTCCACCGATGGAACGTAGCTGCACATGTCTGGCCGTGATAGGCGGGGCGGGAGGGGCCGGGCCGGGGTCAGTGCCGGCCGGCGTCGGAGCGGAGCGCGAAGGTGCCCTGGGCGCGGCGTCGGCCGAGCACGGGGTGGTCGGGGACGATGCCGTCGAGGAACTCGTAGCCGCCGCGGGTGTAGGCGGCGCGGAGGTCGCCGTCGGCGGAGGCGTCGCTGAGCTGGCGCCACCAGTCGGTGATATCGCCCCAGCCGGGCGCCGCGAGGGAGCCGCCGAACTGCTGCACGGCCAGCGCCGAGCACAGGGAGGCGAAGCGCAGCCGCTGCTCGAGCGGCCACTGCGCGAGGGTGCCCAGCACGAGCCCGGCGGCGAAGACGTCCCCGGCGCCGGTGGTGTCGATGGCGCGGACGGGCACAGCGGGGCAGAACGCCTCCTCGCCGGTGGAGGAGTCGATCGCGTAGGCGCCGTCGGCCCCGTCGGTCACCACCGCCAGCGGCACCTTCTCGGCAAGCGCCCGCACGGCACGGCCGGGGCTGTCGGTGCGGGTGTAGGCGGTGGCCTCGACGACATTGGGGGTGAAGGCGTGGCAGTGTGCGAGCGGGTCGAGGTCGGCGGGGTCCCACTTCCCGGTCGCGTCGAAGCCGATGTCGGCGAAGATCAGCGCGCCGCCGCGAGCGATCCCCGCCCACCAGGAGGTGTCCCCGGCGAGGTCCACGACGGCGGCGCGAGCGGCGGGGGCGCGGGCGATGAGGGTGGAGATCGGCTCGGGCAGGTCGTGGCCGTGGGTGACCATCGCCCGGTCCCCGTGCGCGGCGACCGAGACGGTCAGCGCCGAGTGGAAGTCGTCGAACTGCCGCGAGGCGCTGAGGTCGATGCCCTCCTCCTCGGAGAGGGTCTGCCACATCCAGTCGCCGTAGGCGTCGTCGCCGAAGCCGGCGACCAGACCGGTGCGCAGGCCGAGCCGGGCGGCGGCGGTGGCGAGGTTCGCGATCCCGCCGGGGCTCGAGCCCATCCCCTTGGACCACAGCTCCTCGCCGGGCTGGGGCAGGCGGTCCATGCCGGTGAAGACGATGTCGAAGAACACGGTGCCGGAGAGCAGCACGTCCAGCGGCGGGTCCGACGGGGTGCGCAGCGAGGCCAGCGGGTCCCAGTCCTGCCGCTCGGCGGCCTCGGGCGGGGCCGGGGTCGCGGCGCCCGGGGCGTGCGAGGCGGCGGCGGGCCCGTCGGTCAGGGCGTCGGGGCGGTCGGTCATCACTTGGCGACTCCTTCGAGCATCCCGCGGATGAAGTGGCGTTGGAGGAACAGGAACAGGATCACGGTGGGCAGGGCGATGATCACGGCGGCCGCGGCGAGCAGCGCGGTCTCGGAGGTGTACTGGCCCTGGAAGGTCGCCAGGCCCAGCGGGGCGGTGCGTCGGCTGCCGCTCGGGGTCATGATCAGGGCGATGAGGAACTCGTTCCACGTCCACATGAACACCAGCACCACCAGCGTCACGATCGCGGGCCGGGAGGCGGGCACGAGGATGCTGCGCAGCGCGCGCAGGGGGCCTGCGCCGTCGAGCGCGGCGGCCTCGAGCAGGCTCGTCGGCATCGAGCGGAACTGCGCCCGCAGCCAGAAGGTGCCGAAGGCGATGGACTGGGCGACCTGCGGCAGGGCGATCGCGAGATAGGTGTCGGTCAGGCCCAGGGTGCGCAGGTCGAAGAACAGCGGGATGATCGTCGCCTCGGCGGGGATCATCATGCCCAGCAGGAACAGGTAGAAGAGCACTGTCGCGCCGGGGAAGCGCATGGTGCCCAGCGCATAGCCGGAGCCGATCGAGAGCACGGTCGCCAGGCCCACCACGATCGCGGCGACCACGACGGAGTTCCCGAGCGAGCTGCCGAAGCCGCCCACCGTCCATGCCTCGAGGTAGTTGCCGGGGTAGAAGCCGGCCGGCTCCCCCAGCGGCGCCGAGACGGAGCCGATCAGGATCGTCAGCACGGGGGCGAGCGCGAACAGCGCGAAGGCGATCAGGAGGACGTAGTTCATCACGACCTCGCCGCGGGAGACCCTCATGACTCACGCTCCCCGATGCGGGTGACGCCCACGTTGATCGCGAAGATCAGCAGCGTCAGCACGATCGCGACGGCGCTCGCGGAGCCGACCTCGCGCAGGTCGAAGGCACGGAAGTACACCTCGTAGCTGGGCACGGTGGTGGAGTTGCCGGGACCGCCGGAGGTGGTCATGTAGACGAGGTCGAAGGTCTTCAGTGCCGCGATGATGGTCAGCACGAGCGCGACGGTGATCTCGCCGCGCACTGCGGGCAGGGTGATCGCGAAGAACTCCTTCACGGGGCCGGCGCCGTCCAGCCGCGCCGCCTCGAACAGCTCGGCGGGGATGCGGCTCATCCCGGACAGCATCAGCAGCATCACCAGCCCCATCTCGACCCAGGTGCCGATGAACCCGACGGACGCGAGCGCCGTGCCAGGGTCGCCGAGCCAGCCGCGGGTGAGGCCTCCGAGACCGACGGCCTCCAGCACCTGGTTCAGCGGGCCGACGGGCGAGTAGATCTGCCGCCACGCGACCGCGACGACGACCAGCGCGATCACCTGCGGCAGGAAGATCACGGTGCGGAAGAAGCCCATCCCGCGCACCTGGCCGCGGCGCAGGATCGCGGCGAGCACGAGGCCGACGACCAGCGGGATCACCGCGTAGAACACGATCAGGACCAGGGCGTTCCCGATCGCGGCGCGGAAGGCGGCGTCCCCGGCGAGGTCGATGTAGTTCTGGAGGCCCACGAAGGTGGACGCGCCGAAGCCGCGCCACTCGAAGAGGGAGAACTGCGCGGCGCGGCCCAGCGGGTAGAGCGCGAACGCGGCGTAGACCGCGAAGGCGGGCAGCAGGAACAGCAGAGGCGTGACCCGCGAGCGGGCCACGGCCGAGGGACGCGGGCGGCGCGACGTGGCATATGCGCCACGTCGTGTCACCCGCGTCCCGTCGGCCGACGCG
>NZ_KV788723.1:0-1563 GCF_001807385.1 Brachybacterium sp. HMSC06H03
CAGCCCGCCGAGGGCGCCGAGCGCCTCGAGGCGGGCGGGGACGTCCGCCGCAGTGTTCGCGTGGACCGTGCCGCAGCCGCCGTCGTGCCCCGTGTTCAGCGCCTGCAGGAGCTCACGGATCTCCTCGCCGCGGCACTCCCCGAGCACGATCCGGTCCGGCCGCATGCGCAGGCTCTGCCGCACCAGCGCGGTGAGGTCGACGGCGCCCGCGCCCTCGCTGTTCGCGTGCCGCGACTGCAGGTGCACGACATGGGGGTGGTCCACGGCGAGCTCGAGCACGTCCTCGACCACGACGATGCGCTCCTGCGGCGGAGCCTCGTGGAGCATCGCGGCCAGCAGCGTCGACTTCCCGGTGCCCGTGCCGCCCGTGACCAGGAAGGGCACCCGGGAGCGGACCAGCGCGCGAAGCACCTCCCGCACAGCGGGGGTCAGCGCCCCCAGACGCTCGAGATCGTCGAGGTCCAGGCGGTCCCGCGAGGGCAGGCGCAGCGAGAGGATCGCCCCGCCCGGGGAAAGCGGCGGGAGCACGGCATGGAAGCGGATCCCGGAGGGGAGGTGCGCATCGGCCCAGGGCACCGCATCGTCGAGGCGACGACCGCCGGAGGTCGCCAGGCGCACCGCGAGATCCCTCGCCTCGCCGGCGGTGAGGCGGAGCCCCGCGGGACGGAGCCCGCCCGAGTCGTCCACCCAGACCGTCCCGTCGTCGTTGACCAGCAGGTCCGTGACACCGGGGGCGATGAGCCCCTGCAGGGGGCCGAGGCCGTCGACGTGGTCCCGCACCCGCGCGGTCAGCTCGAGGGTCGCCGCGGCACCAAGCACCCGCCCCTGGGCGCGCAGCACCCTAGCGATCCGCGGCACGTCCACCGCGCCGGGAGAGCGCACCAGGTCCTCCCTCACTCCCGCGAGCAGGGTGTCGAGGGAGCTCTCGTCCGTGCTCCGGCCGCTCATGCCGGCTCCTGCATCATGAGCTCGGCGAGCAGCTCACGGGCGGCGCGATCCGCACCTCGGCGTCGCACGTCCAGCAGCGGGACCGCGCCGCGGGGGCTGTCGCGGAAGGAGACGGCGAGGGGGAGGTCGAGGTCCTCGGCGACGTCGGCGGCGGAGAGCCCGCCGCCGCGGCGCACCACCGCTCTCGTGAGCCCGGCCGGCGGCGACCACTGCCGCAGGCGCCGCGCGGCGGACCGCACCGCATGGTCGCTCGCGGGCAGCACCAGCAGGAGCTCGTCCAGGTGAGGGATCGCGCAGGGGACGAGCGCAGCGGCGAGGTCCACCACGACCGTGCCGTCGAGAGGACCGAGCGCCGCGAGCACGCGCGGCAGGTCCTCCTGGTCGGGTCCGGGCCTCTCCCCGGCCACGAGCAGATGCACCTCGTCGATGCGCGGCAGGCCCGAGCGCAGGGCCTCGCCGTCGTCGACGCCGAGCGAGGCGGTCTGCGACCAGTCCAGGCCCTGGGCGCCGCTCGCCTCGACCAGCAGGTCGAGCCCTCCGCCCAGCGGATCCGCGTCCAGCAGCGCCACGGGGCCGTGGCAGCGCGCGGCCCCGGCGAGCCGGGCGGCGAAGCTC
>NZ_KV788724.1:0-11058 GCF_001807385.1 Brachybacterium sp. HMSC06H03
GCAGCGCCGTGCGGGTCAGGGCCGAGCCGATCTTGCCCGGGCCGAGCACGCCGAGCCGCGGGGTGTGCGGGGCGCGGACGGCGACAGGGGCGAGCACCGGGATGCCGCGGTCGGCCTCCCCTCCCTCGGGCTCCTCGGCCTCCGGCCGGGGAGCGTTTCCGCTCAGCGCGGTCTCGAGCAGCTCGCGGGCGAGGGCGTCGTTGCGGCGGTGGCAGGGGGCGTTGGTGTGCGGGCGGGCGAAGGCGGCGATGGGCAGCTCGGAGGTCCAGGGGCCGACGGCCCACAGCCGCTCGCGCGCCGTCCCGTCGGGGCCGATCACGCGGTGGCGGGCGTCGGTGTCGAGGGCGCCGGGCGAGGCGGCGGACTCCCGCCCGAGGGCGGCGTCGCCGCCCGTGACCAGGTCGCGCAGCAGCGGGTTGGTCGACTCCTGCAGCGAGGGCTCGGGCAGGAAGGCGTCCACGAGCGCGCCGGCCTCGACACCGACGCCGGTGGCGCCGCGGGCGCGGAACCGGCCGCTGGTCTCGTCGGCCGTGACCCGCAGGCCCGGTCCGAGGAAGCGGATGATGCCCGCGCGCTCGAGGGCGAGCAGCTGCTGGAGGCGGTGCGGGGGCGGGCCGGAGTCGACGAAGCTGAACAGCGAGTGCCACCAGCGGGGGTAGTCGCCGCGGGCGCCGCCGCGCACGCGGGTCGCGGGAAGCTGGTCCACCAGCACGCCGTGCAGGCGCAGCAACAGCTGGAAGAGGGTGCGGGCGGCGGTGACCTCGCCGCCGATGCGGTCGCGCAGGTCCGCCTCGATGTGGCCGACGACGGCATCGCGCGTGGCCTGCTGCGCGGCCTCGGGCAGCGTGGTCGCGCCGAGATCGGAGAGCGGCTCGTCGAGCCAGGCCAGCGGCTCCTCCCCCTCCTGCGCGAGAGGCGCTCCGGGGACCTGGTGGGCGATCTCGGCGGCGATGAGCGGCAGCACATCGATGCGGAAGTCGAGCAGGCCGTGCTCGTCCTCGAGGGCGCGGAGGTTCGCGGGGGTGACGTGCACGAGCTCGCCGAGCCCGGTCGGGGCGCCCTCGTCGCGCACCTTCGAGTGGTAGGGGACGCCGCGGCGGGAGCCGACCCAGAGCCGGGGCTCCTCGCCGGAGGGGAGGTAGTCCAGGCGACCTCGCAGATCGGCGGCCGCGTCCGCTCCCGCGCTCTCCGCCTCGGCGGCGGGCACGAAGCGGCCGCCGCGCCCCTCGGTCAGCAGCGCCATGAGGTCGATGAACGCGAGTCCCATGCCGCGCACGATCACGTCCTGCCCGGCGCCGAGCAGCTCGACCTGCGCGTCGGAGGCCTGGGAGGGGCCGAGGTAGGTGCCGCCGTGACGGCGGGCGAAGGCGGCGAGCTCGTGGCGGGCGGCGTTCGGGCGGGAATCGGTGTGGCCGGCGGCCAGCAGCAGCAGGTCGGCGGGCAGGGGGGCGCGGTCCTCGAGCTCGACGTTCCAGGTCGCGGGACCGTCGCCCGCGCGCACTGCCGTCGCGGTGGTGCGGTGCACGGTCACGGACACGGTCGAGGGCAGCGCCGCGAGCACCTGCCCGAAGAACCACTCGAGGTAGAGCGCCTGGACGCGCCGGGAGGCGAAGTCCGTCGGCCCGAGCGCGTGGATCTCGGCGAGACGGGTGGTGCCGGCCGTCGGCGCGGCGATCGTGCCGCGGCGGATCCCGTCGGCCCATTCGGCCAGCGACGGGCCGGCGACCACGGGCCCCTCGGCCTCGACGGTCTCGTCGGTGAAGATCGAGACGTCCGCGGCGCGGGAGTTCATCAGCAGCAGGGGGCTCTCCTCGGCGCGCCAGATCCGGCCGGCGCCGGGCATGTGCGGGTCGATGATGTCCACGTGGAGCGGCGCCTGGGCGAGACGCTCGGCCGTCCCGGGCACGCCGGCGTTCGCGCCGAGCCGCTCGAGCACGCCGATCGCGCGCGGCCCGCCGCCGACCATCACCAGGCGCGACGGGGCGCCGCGGCGGGTGTCGTCCGCGCTGGTGGGGGTCGGTGCGCTGTGCCGGGAGTTCATGCGTGCGGGTCCCTTCCGAGGTGCCTCTGTGTCACAACGTGACGTGTCATAGTCGCCACCTTGCATCTGCATTAGATTCGCTTATAACGTCGAGCCTCGCAAGCCTCGACCGGCCTGCGGTTCACGTTCCGTCACGGAAGGCACACCATGACCTCCTCCGTCGTCACCCACGACACAGCCCGCCGCGCCGACGCGCCCGGCGCCGCCTCGGGGACCGACGTCATGTCGTGCCCGCCCGGAACCGGACCCGCGGACCGCGGCTCCCTCGGCGCCGTGAGCGACGAGGAGCTCTCCCGCCTGCGCGTGATCCCCGCCCGCCACCCGGGCCGGATCGTGCTCGCGGTGCTGGTGGGCCTGCTCGCCGCCGCGGTGCTGTGGTCCTTCGTGACCAATCCGCGCTGGGAGTGGGGCGTGGTCGCGCAGTGGTTCTTCGCCGAGTCGATCATCCGCGGGCTGCTGGAGACGCTGAAGCTCACCGTGCTCGCCGGCGCCGTCGGCTTCGGACTGGGCCTCGTCCTCGCCCTGATGCGCCTGTCGAAGTCCTCCCTGATCTCGTCGGTGAGCTGGACGTTCTCCTGGATCTTCCGCTCCACGCCGCTGCTGGTGCAGCTGCTGCTCTGGTACAACCTCGGCTACCTCTACGAGCACATCACGCTCGGCATCCCGCTGACCGACGTCACCTTCGTCGACGCCCGCACCAGCGACCTGATGACCCCGATGATCGCCGCGGTCCTCGGGCTCGGCCTGCACCAGGCCGCCTACGCCGCCGAGCTGATCCGCGGCGGGATCCTGTCGGTGGACCAGGGCCAGATCGAGGCCGCCAGCGCCCTGGGCATCCCCGCCCGCGACCGCTCGCTGCGGATCGTGCTGCCACAGGCGATGCGCGCGATCCTCCCCACCGCGTTCAACGAGATCATCGGCCTGGTGAAGGGCACCTCGATCGTGTACGTCCTCGCGCACGCCGAGCTGTTCTTCACGGTGCAGCTGATCTACGGCCGCACCCAGCAGGTGCTGCCGATGCTGCTGGTCGCGACGGTCTGGTACGTCGTGATCACCTCGCTGCTCTCCGTCGGGCAGTACTACATCGAGCGCCACTACTCCAAGGGTGCGGTGCGCACCCTGCCGCCCACCCCGCTGCAGCGGCTCCGCGCCCGCCTCGGCCGCCGCCCCGTCACCGCAGGAGCCGCCGCATGAGCCCGCTGACCTCCCTGCTGCGCCGCCGTTCGGCCGACGGGACGCAGAAGCCCGCCGGCGCCCGTTCGGCCGACGCGACCAGCCCGTCGGCCACCCAGCCCGACCCGTCGGTCACCCGGCCCGGCACGTCGGCCTCCCGGTCCGCCCGGCCCGGCCCGTCGGCCGACGGCCCGCGCGGCGGTCTCGTCGAGATCCGCGGGGTGCACAAGTCCTTCGGCGACCTCGAGGTGCTGCGCGGCATCGACCTCACGATCGCGCCCGGCGAGGTGACCGCGATCCTGGGCCCCTCGGGCTCCGGCAAGTCCACCCTGCTGCGCTCGATCAACCATCTCGAGCCCGTCACCAGCGGCCTGATCAGCGTTGACGGCGAGGTGATCGGCTACCGCCGCGACGGCGACCTGCTGCACGAGCTGCGCGAGCCCGAGGTGCTGCGCCAGCGCACCGCGATCGGGATGGTGTTCCAGTCCTTCAATCTCTTCGCCCACATGACGGCGCTGGAGAACATCACGGAGGCGCCCCGTCGGGCGCTCGGCGTGAAGCGCACCGAGGCGGAGGCGCATGCCCGGGAGCTGCTCGCGCTGGTGGGCCTGTCCGAGAAGGCGGGCGCCTATCCGCGCCAGCTCTCCGGCGGCCAGCAGCAGCGCGTCGCGATCGCCCGCGCCCTCGCCCTGCGCCCGAAGGTGCTGCTGTTCGACGAGCCGACCAGCGCCCTGGATCCCGAGCTGGTCGACGAGGTGCTCGCGGTGATCCGTTCCCTCGCCAGCGCAGGGACCACGCTCGTGATCGTCACGCACGAGATCTCCTTCGCCCGCGACGTCGCCGACACCGTGGTGTTCATGGACCAGGGCCGGATCGTCGAGCAGGGCCCTCCCGCGCAGGTCATCGACTCCCCCACCCATGAGCGCACCCGCTCCTTCCTGCAGCGGGTCAGCGCGGAGACCGCCGGCCCGTCGGCCGCGGGCGCCGAGGCGACCGACGCCGACGCGCTCGACTCCGCCCGCGACGCCTCCGTCGACCCCGCTCCCGTCGGCACCGCCTCCAGCACCCCCTCGAAGGACCTCTCATGACCCGCCCTGCTCGCGCACGCCTGCGCCCCACCCGTCGCACGGTCGCCGCCGGCGGCCTGCTGCTCCCGCTGGGCCTGCTCGCCGCCTGCGCCGATCCGGTGGCCGTCCCGGGAACCGCCGCAGGCGACGCCGCCGGGGCCGCGGCCTCCGAGGGCGACGGCGGCACCGCCCCCACCATCGACACCTCCGGCACCCAGGAGCTGATCCGCGCGGAGGTCGAAGAGGAGATCGCCGCGCTGGTGCCTGCGGAGATCGCCGAGTCCGGCGTGCTCCGCGTGGGCATCAACGGCGCCTCCCCGCCGCCGCTGTCGTTCCTGGCCGACGACAACCAGACCTACATCGGCTCCGAGATCGACATCGCGCGGCTCGTCGCCGACAAGCTGGGCCTGGAGTTCGAGCAGAGGCTGACCACCTGGGAGAACTGGCCGCTGAAGCTCGAGGGCGGCGAGTTCGACGTGGTCCACGCGAACGTCGGCATCAACGCCGAGCGCCTGGAGAAGTTCGACTTCGCCTCCTATCGCGCCGCCTACATGGCCTTCCTCGTGCAGAAGGGCGCCGAGGGCTGGCTCGAGAACGCGAACACCCTGTCCGGGAAGATCATCGCCGTCGGCGCCGCGACCAATCAGGAGAAGATCCTCGTCGACTGGAACGCGGAGCTCGAGGCCGCCGGGAGGGCGCCGGCGGAGCTGAAGAACTACTCCACCGAGGCCGACACCCTCCTCGCCCTCGGCTCCGGCCGCGTCGACGGCTACCTGGCGCCCTTCCCCACGCAGAGCTTCACCGCCTCCCGCCGCGACGACATGGAGGTGCAGGGCAGGATCGACGCCGGCTGGCCCGACCAGACCCTCGTCGCCGCCACCCTCCCCGCCGGCACCGGCCTCGCGGAGCCCTACGCCGCCGCGCTGAACGCCGTGATGGCCGACGGCACCTACGCCCAGGTCCTCGAGCGCTGGCAGCTGAGCGACGAGGCCCTCCCCGAATCCCGCGTCCACACCAAGGAGAACCCGTGAGCACCACCGTCACGCCCGACGAGACGACCCGCCCGGGCGCCACGCCCGGCACCGATCCGTCGGCCGGCCCCTCCGCCGAGGGAGGCGCGGGCGCGCTGCCCGTCCTCGCCGTCGACCTCGTCACCGCACCGTCCCTGCTGGAGGGCCTCGCCCCGCTCGCCCGCGGCCTCGAGGAGGCCGGGATCGGCGCGCTGACCCTCAGCGACGGCGGCCTGCACCCGATCCACGTCGCCGCGCACCTCGCGCCGCTGACCCGGGGGATCGGCCTGCTGCCCCGCACCGACGCGATCTACGTCGAGCCGTTCCACCTGGCCACGCAGCTGATGAGCCTGGACCACATCAGCCACGGCCGGGCCGGCTGGCTGCTGCAGGCCGAGACCGACCCGTCGGCCGCCGAGGCCGTGGGCCGCGAGGTGCTGGGCCTGGAGGCGACCGCCCGCGAGGCCGCCGACGTGCTCGAGGCCGCCCGCACGATCTGGGGCACCTGGGCGCCGGACGCCGTCGTGCGCGACACCGAGCGCGGCGTGTACGTCGACGCCTCGCGCCTGCAGTACGCCGATGTCGAGGCGGAGACCTTCTCCGTGCGCGGCCCCGCGATCACGCCCCGCTCCCCGCAGGGCCTGGTCCCCGTCCTCGTCGCCGACACCGACCGCGCCGCCGCCGGCGAGCGCGTGAGCGACGAGCTGGCCGACGGGCGGGTGCTGGACCTCGACGTCTCCGGCGGGGCCCGCGTCGAGGAGCTCGCCGCGCAGATCGGCTCGGCCCTCGCGGAGACCGGCACGGAGGCGGCGTCGGGCGCGGGTGAGCAGGCCGATCCGTCGGCCGCCTCGCAGCAGGTGCGGCTCGTGCGCCTGGTGGGCCTGGACCTCGAGGCCGACCCGCTGGGCACCGTCCGGCAGCTGGCGGACGAGCTCCGCTCCCGCGGCCTGATCGCCCCTGCCCCGGCCGCGTCGGACGGATCTGGCTCCGCTTCGGCCTCGCGCCGCACCCTCCGCGACCTGCTGGGCCTGCCCGAGGCCCCCTTCCAGCTCGATCCCGCCCGGCGCGCCGACCGCGCCCGCCTCACCTCCGAGGAGAACGCATGAGCACCGCCATCACCCCGCTGTCCGACGCGCCGCTGTCCGAGGAGGCCGCCGCGCTCGCGACCGGCCCCGCCGAGCACCCGCTCCACCCCGCGCACACCCCCACCGGACAGCTCTCCTTCGGCGCCTTCTTCCAGGGCGTGAACTCCTCGACGATCTGGCGCCTGCCCGAGAGCGGCGATCAGGTCGCGTGGGAGTCCTTCGAGTCGCTGGTCCGCACCGCCGAGCGCGGGAAGTTCGCGGCGTTCTTCCTCGGCGAGGGCCTGCGTCTGCGCGAGCACCGCGGCGTGCCCTTCGAGCTCGACGTCGCCGGCCGGCCCGACGCCCAGACGCTGCTCGCGGCGCTGGCCGGCGTGACCGAGAAGATCGGCCTGGTCGCCACGCAGAACACCACCTTCAACGACCCGGTCGACCTCGCGCGGCGCCTGCAGACCCTCGACCTGCTCTCCGGCGGCCGCGCCGGCTGGAACATCGTCACCACCGACAACGCCTGGACCGGCGAGAACTTCCGCCGCGGCGGCTACCTCGACCACGCCGACCGCTACACGCACGCCGAGGCGTTCCTGCAGGTCGCCGAGCAGTACTGGGCCGGAGAGAAGATCTCGCACGACGGCGCGCACTACACGGTGCACGCCCAGGGCGACCTGCCCCGCTCCGCGCAGGGCCGGCCCGTCCTCTTCCAGGCCGGCGCCTCCCCCGCCGGTCAGGACTTCGCCGCCCGCACCGCCGACGTCATCTTCTCCCCGCACGGCTCCCTCGCCGCGGCTGTCGAGTTCCGCCGCAGCATCGTCGAGCGCACCGTCGCCGCGGGCCGCGACGCAGGCGCCGTGAAGATCCTCCCGGGCGCCGAGATCATCCTCGCCCCCACCGAGGCGGAGGCCGACGAGAAGGTGCGCTGGGTGCGCGACCACCAGATCGGCCCCGAGCAGGCCATCGCCCTGCTCGAGCAGTACTGGGGCCGCGACCTCTCCGAGTTCGATCCCGAGGGGCCGCTGCCGGACGTGCCGCCGGAGGTCGTCGAGTCCGGCGTGACCCGCGGTGCCGGCTTCCAGTTCGAGAAGGCCGAGCAGCTCCCCCGCCAGTGGCGGGAGGAGGCGGCCGAGAAGGGCCAGAGCATCCTCGAGTTCGCGCGGGTGAAGTCCGGGGCGCGCCGCGGCGAGTTCACCGGCAGCTACGACGCCGTCGCGGACCGGCTGGTGGAGTTCGCGCGGCTCGGGGCGATCGACGGCCTGAACATCACGCCGTGGCTGATCCCCTCGGGGCTCGACGACATCGTCGACCACCTCATCCCGCGTCTGCAGGAGCGGGGCGTGTACCCGACCGAGTACGCCGGCACCACGCTGCGCGAGAACCTGGGCCTCCCGCCGCTGTGACCCGGTGAACGGGGCGGGGCTGGGGCGGGGCAGCCGATCACGGCCCCTCCCCCGCCCCGTCGCCGCTGCCACTCACCTTTTGCTGGCGCCACGACTCATCCGGCCCGCCGCATGAGTCGTGGCGGCAGCAAAACCTGCCGCGCTTCGGCCGATCCGAGCCCAAGCACGGCGCTGGGTTCATCGACTCGCCGCGCTGCCAGAGAAGTCATACGGCGTCGAGCGGACCCCGGTGCCCTCTCTCACCGAACCACCCAGAACGCCGTCGGCGAAGTCATAAGCCAGGCTTGCCACTGCCGGATACCATGGCAGCCATGGACCCCCGCAGGCTTCTCATCTTCCGGACCGTCGTGCGCAACGGCTCGATCGGCGCGGGCGCGCGCGAGCTGGGCTGGACCCAGCCGGCCGTCTCCCAGCACCTGGCCGCGCTCGAGAAGGAGGTGGGCACGCAGCTGCTGCTGCGCTCCTCCTCCGGCGTCACCCCCACGGAGGCGGGCTCGCGCCTTGCCCTGCACGCCGAGGCGATCGCCGCGCAGCTGCACGCCGCGGAGGAGGAGCTCGCCGACATCACCGCCCTGCGTCGCGGGACGGTCAAGTTCGGCACCTTCCCGTCGGCCGCGGCCGTGCTGCTGCCGCCGGTGCTTGCTCGCCTGAGCGAGAGCGCCCCGGACCTCGACGTCACCTTCGACGAGCTCGAGCCGCCGGACGCGGTGCCGGCCGTGCGCGAGGGCGATCTCGACCTCGCGCTCGTGTTCCGCTATCCCTGCAGCGACATCGGCGACGAAGGCGCCCTGGAGTGGACCCCGCTGATGGAGGACCGCGTGATGGCGGTGCTGCCGGCGGCTCATCCGCGCGCCCAGGACCCCGACCTCACCCTCGCCGACCTCGCCGAGGAGCCGTGGATCGCGGGCTGCGAGCGCTGCCGCGCGAACCTGCTCTCGAGCGCACGCCGCGCGGGATTCTCGCCGCAGGTGCGCCACTCGACCGACGACTCGATCGTGGTGCAGCGCCTGATCACGCACGGCGGCGGCGTCGCGCTGATGCCCGAGACCACCCTCGAGGCCGCCCCGCCCACCGACGATCTCGTGGTGCGCCACCTGCCCGATCTCGACGACCGCATGATCGGCCTGATCAACCGTCGCGGCGCGCTGTCGATCCCGGCCGTCGCCGCGCTGAAGGACGCTCTGGTCGCCGAGACCACCGGGCGCCTCGCCACCGCCGCATTGATCTGACGCCGCGGCTCAGCCCCGCCTGCACAAAGGGGACTCCAGCAGCACGTCGCGGAGCTGAGCTCCAGCGCGTGCCGCTGGAGTCCCCTTCCTGCAGATCGCTCTCGCCGCGGGCCCAGGCGACGGCCGTACCCTGGGCAGGTGTCCGGCACCGATCCTGCCCCGTCCGCACCCCGCGTCCCTGCCCGGGCGTGGCTGCGGCCCGTTCTGCTGCTCGTCGGCGGCGCTCTGCTCACGCTGCTGATGGTGCTGGCCGATCAGCTCATCGCCGCAATCGCGGTGGGCGCGTTCTCCCTGTTCATGGCGTACTGGACGAGTCCGCTGCGCTCCGGCCCGCACACCCCGCTCGCCGACGCGCAGGCACCGATGCGGGAGGCCGACGGGACGGCGCCGACGATCGTGCTCTGGGCGCCCGGGGACCCGGCCTCGGCGCGTCTGCAGGCCGCGATCCGTGCGCCGCGCGAGGACCTGATCTGGGTGAACGTGTTCAAGGACCCGGCGGCGCAGCAGCTGCTGGGCCGGTACGGCGGGGAGCGGATGCTGCCCCTCGCGCTGCAGGGCGAGGACGCCGCGCGCATCGACAGTGTCTCCGAGCTCTTCGCCTTTCAGGACCGGACCAGGCAGGACGGAGCGCCCGGCGGCGCCACGGGGGCAGGGTCGACGACGCCTGACCTCGGCGCCGATCCGTCGGTACACACCGAGGAACCGGGCTGGGACGAGCCCGGCTCGCCGCGCCTCTGAGAGGGCGCGGCCGTCCCCGGCTCAGGCGCCGGGCAGCTCCCCGATCACGACCTTCCACTCGCGCGCGACGCGGTCCACGATCACGCGCTCGCGCTTGAAGGGGTCGCCGTCGAGCTTGGCGAGCGCGTCCTCGGCGGAGTCCGCGACCACGATCAGCAGCGCCTCCGAGCCATCGTCCAGCGGGCCCGACAGCAGCAGCGTGCCCTCGCGGAGCAGCTCGGCGAGGTGCTCGCGGTGCTCGGGCCGGAACGTCGCCAGGCGCTGGGCGTCGTCGATGTAGGTGTACTGGACGGCGAAGACGGCCATGGATTCTCCTCGGTGCGCGGCGGCCGACGGCGATGCCGGCCGATGATCTCCCGCCCATCCTGCCGCACCGCGCGCCGCGGCCGACGGGACGTCCGGGGCCCGGGGTGCGGCGCCCGGCCCCGACAGCACAGGCCCGGGCCCGGTGGTCCTGACCGGGCCGCGCCCGCCGTCGCCTCACCGCTCCGCGCCACCTCTACCCTCCGCACACCCACCACCATTCCGTTCCTCCGTAATTCCGGATACTCTGATCGTGGTCGACGGCCACCGCCGCCGATCCGTCACCTCAGGAGGTGGGACATGGCCGAGGATCCGGAGCTTCTGCGACGGCTGGATGCGCTCGAGCGCCGGATCGCGCAGCTCGAGGAGCCCGCTGCGCCCGATCCCGCGCCTGTCGACGCCTCTCCCGCCGGCGCATCATCGCGCCCCTCCCCCGACGAGGACCCGTTCTGGGCCCTCACCGCGATGAAGGCGCAGGTCCCTGCCCCGGGTGCCGTCGTCTACGCCGGCAGCGTCGAGGTCGGGGCGGGGCACGTGGAGTACCAGTGGGGCCGCCCCACCGAGCACCTCCTGGCCGCGGACTGGGCCGAGCGCGCCGAGACCGTGGCCGCGCTCGGTCATCCTCTGCGGCTCGCGATCCTGCGCCGCCTGGTCGAGGGTGAGCACACCGTCGCGCAGCTGGTGGACGAGCTGGAGCTCGCCTCGACCGGCGTCGCCTACCACCACCTCTCCGCTCTCCAGGCCGGCGGCTGGGCCACGTCCCCGCGCAGGGGAAGCTGGGCGATCCCGCCGAGCCGCATCGTCCCGCTCCTCGCCATCGTCACCGCCCTCGAGAAAGGCTGACCATGCCGGACCTGCCTGAGACCCCACCCCACGACGCCCCTGGCCCCTCGAGCGACGCCCCGTCGGCCGACGGTCCCGAGCAGTCCGCCCACGCCGCGCACGCTTCTCACCACGCCCGCTCAGCCCGACCGGCCCGCCCGGCGCGGCGCACCGTCCTCACCGCGGCCGTGCCCGCGGC
>NZ_KV788725.1:0-5525 GCF_001807385.1 Brachybacterium sp. HMSC06H03
ACCTCCCGAAGCAGCTCCCACAAGGAAGAGGAACATGGCCAACTACACGGCAGCAGACATCAAGGAGATCCGCGAGGCCACCGGCGCGGGCATGCTCGACGTCAAGAAGGCGCTCGACGAGGCGGACGGCGACAAGGCCAAGGCCGTCGAGGTCATCCGCGTCAAGGGCCTCAAGGGCATCGCCAAGCGCGAGGGCCGCACCGCCTCCGAGGGCCTCATCGCCTTCGACATCCGCGACAGCGCCGAGGGCCGCACCGGCACCCTCGTCGAGCTCAACTCCGAGACCGACTTCGTCGCCAAGAACGACAAGTTCGTGGCGCTCGGCGACGAGGCCGTGGCCGCCGCCGTCGAGTCCGGCGCCACCGAGCCCGAGCAGCTCGCCGAGACCCCCTTCGGCGAGGCGCTGACCAACGCCGGCGCGTCCATGGGCGAGAAGATCCTGGTGCGCCGCATCGGCCGCGTCTCCGGCGAGGCCGTCACCGAGTACATGCACCGCACCAACAAGGACCTGCCCCCGCAGGTCGGCGTGCTGGTCGCGACCGACGCGGCCGGCGCCGAGGTCGCGCGCGACGTCGCGATGCACATCGCCGCGTTCACCCCCGCGTACCTGAGCCGCGACGAGGTCCCCGCCGAGCTCGTCGAGAACGAGCGCCGCATCGCGCAGGAGACCGCCGAGAACGAGGGCAAGCCCGAGAAGGCGATCCCCAAGATCGTCGAGGGCCGCCTGAACGGGTTCTACAAGGAGAACGTCCTGCTCGACCAGGCCTTCGCGAAGGACCCGAAGAAGTCCGTCGGCCAGGTCGTCGAGGAGGCCGGCGGCACCGTCACCGGCTTCGTCCGCTTCCGCGTCGGCAACTGACGCCACCGGGCCGGGCCGGGCGCACTGCGCGCCCTCCCCGCCCGACGGCCACGTGAGCGTGGCCACCGCCCTGCGGCCCCGCACCATCGGTGCGGGGCCGCGCCGGTATCATCGCCGAGGACCCCGCGCGGAAGGACCCCTCCCATGACCCAGACGTTCACGTCCCCCATCCCTGTTCTGCCCAAGCGACAGGACGGGCGACGCGTCCTCCTGAAGCTCTCGGGCGAGGCCTTCGGCGGAGGCGCCGTGGGCGTCGACCCCGATGTGGTCTCCCGCATCGCGGCGGAGATCGCCGAGGGCGTGGCCCAGGGCGTCCAGTGCGCGATCGTCGTCGGCGGCGGCAACTTCTTCCGCGGCGCCGAGCTGTCCCAGCGCGGCATGGACCGCCGTCGCGCGGACTACATGGGCATGCTCGGCACGGTCATGAACTGCCTGGCCCTGCAGGACTTCCTCGAGCAGCGCGGGGTCTCCACCCGGGTCCAGACCGCGATCGAGATGGGCCAGGTCGCCGAGCCGTACATCCCGCTGCGCGCGGTGCGCCACCTGGAGAAGGGGCGCGTGGTCATCTTCGGCGCGGGCGCCGGCATGCCCTACTTCTCCACCGACACCGTCGCCGTCCAGCGCGCGCTCGAGATCGGCTGCGAGGAGGTCCTGATGGCGAAGAACGGCGTGGACGGCGTCTACGACGCCGACCCCCGCACCAACCCCGACGCCGCGAAGCTCGAGCACGTCACCTACGGCGACGCGCTCCAGCGCGGCCTCAAGGTCGTGGACTCCACCGCCTTCAGCCTCTGCATGGACAACGCCCAGCAGATGATGGTCTTCGGCCTCGACGCCCCGGGGAACATCACCCGGGCGATGCGCGGCGACCGGATCGGCACCGTCGTCACCAAGTGACACCGGCCCGCAGGTCGCGGCGCCCGGACGCCGCGACGTGCGGGACAATGGACCCGAACACCCTTCGACAACCGAGGAGCACCCCGTGAGCGACGACACCGCGAGCATCCTGAAGGACGCCCAGTCCAAGATGACCAAGACCGTCGAGGTGACCAAGGACGAGTTCACCGCGATCCGCACCGGCCGGGCGAGCGCCGCGATCTTCCAGGGGATCACGGTCGAGTACTACGGCGCGCCGACCCCGCTGAACCAGCTGGCCTCGCTGCAGTTCCCCGAGGCCCGCACCGTCATCGTCACCCCCTACGACAAGACGGCGATGTCCGCGACCGAGACCGCCCTGCGCGAGTCCGATCTCGGCGTGAACCCGACCAACAACGGCGACACCCTGCGCGTGGTGCTGCCGGCGCTGACCGAGGAGCGCCGCCGCGACTACGTCAAGCTCGCCCGCACCAAGGCCGAGGACGGCCGCATCGCGATCCGCGGCTCCCGCGGCAATGCGAAGAAGGCCATCGAGAAGCTGGTGAAGGACGGGGAGATCGGCGAGGACGAGGGCGCACGCGCCGAGAAGGACCTCGAGGCCCTGACCAAGAAGTTCATCGAGCAGGTCGACGAGGCGCTCGCCCTCAAGGAGACCGAGCTCGAGACCGTCTGAGCCGCGGAGCCGCCGCCCCGCCGTGCAGACCGTGAGCGCTCCGCGATGAGCACCTCCGCGCCGGACCCCGCCGCAGCGACCGCCTCGACCTCCGTCGAGGCGGTCGCTGTCGCGCCGGAAGGCGAGCACGCCAAGCGGCGCGGCCCCGGCCGGAACCTCCCCGCCGCGATCGGCGTCGGCCTCGCGCTCGTGGCGGTGCTGGCGCTGTCCGTGCTGGTGGTGCCGCAGGCGTTCCCGGTCCTCGCGGCCATCGCGATGGTCGCCGCGGTGCTCGAGCTCACCCGGGCGCTCGCCCACGGAGGGCTCGAGGCCCCGGCCGTGCCGCTGCTGGTCGGCGTGATCGGGATGGTCGTCTCGACCGTCGTGTTCGGGGCGGAGGGGCTGATGCTCTCCACCGCCGCCGCGGTCTGCGTGCTGATCCTGTGGCGGGTCAGCGAGTCGATGGGCCTGACCGCCCTGCGCGACGTCGCCGGGGGAGTGTTCGCCCTGGCCTGGGTGCCCTTCCTCGGCTGCTTCCTGCTCCTGCTGATGCAGCGGGACCAGGGAGCGATGCTGGTGCTGCTCGCCGTGCTCGGCCCCGTCGGCAACGACGTCGGCGGCTACATCGCCGGGGTGCTCTTCGGCCGCCACCCGATGGCGCCCGGCATCAGCCCGAAGAAGAGCTGGGAGGGCTTCGCGGGCTCGCTCGTGCTCGGCACCGCGATGGTCACCCTGATCGCGGTGCTCGCGCTCGAGCTGCCCTGGTGGGTGGGGGTCGCGATCGGTGCGGTGCTGGTCGTGGTCTCCACCTGCGGGGACCTCGCCGAGTCGCTGCTGAAGCGGGACCTAGGCATCAAGGACATGGGGCACCTGCTGCCCGGACACGGGGGCGTGCTGGACCGGGTGGACTCGATCCTCCTGGCCGCCCCCACCACCTACGTCATGCTGGAGGTACTGCTGCCATGAACGAGACCCCGCCTCGCACCCCTGCCGCAGGGACGAGCAACCCCGACCTCTCCCGCGAGGCCGTCCCCGGGCAGAAGGTCGCCCTCGCCCCCGGCCAGCTGCAGCTGCGTCCCACCCGTCGTGGGAAGCCGCCGGCGCACCTGGCCGACCTCACGCTCGAGGAGCGGATCGAGGCGGTGAAGGAGATGGGCCTGCCCGGCTTCCGCGCCAAGCAGCTCTCGGTGCACTACTTCGAGCACTTCACCACGGATCCCGAGGACCTCACCGACATCCCCAAGGACCTCCGCCAGCAGCTCGTGGACCGCTTCTTCCCGCCGCTGCTGAGCGTCGTCTCGCGCCAGAGCGCGGACCATGGCGCCACGCAGAAGTTCCTGTGGAAGCTGTTCGACGGCCCGATGGTCGAGTCCGTGCTCATGCGCTACAGCGACCGGGTCACCCTGTGCATCTCCTCGGAGGCGGGCTGCGGCATGAACTGCCCCTTCTGCGCGACCGGGCAGATGGGCCTGACCCGCAACCTCTCCACCGCCGAGATCCTCGAGCAGGTGCGGATCGCGAACCGGATGCTCGCCAGCGGCGAGCTGCCCGGCGGCCCCGGCCGCGTCTCGAACATCGTGTTCATGGGCATGGGGGAGCCGCTGGCGAACTACCGCCCCGTCGCGACCACCTGCAAGCGGCTGAACGCCCCGGCCCCGGAGGGGTTCGGGATGGGCGCCCGCCACATCACCGTCTCCACCGTCGGCCTCGCCCCGGCGGTCCGCAAGCTCACAGCGGAGAAGATCCCGGTCACCCTCGCGGTCTCGCTGCACGCCCCGGACGATGCGCTGCGTGACGAGCTGGTGCCGATCAACACCCGCTTCGACGTCGACGAGATCCTCGATGCGGCCTGGGAGTACTTCGAGACCACCGGCCGACGGGTCTCCATCGAGTACGCGCTGATCCGGGACATCAACGATCAGGCCCACCGCGCCCAGCTGCTCGCCGACCGGCTGATCGCCAAGGGCGGGGCGCACTGGATCCACGTCAACCCCATCCCGCTGAACCCCGTCAAGGGCTCGAAGTGGACCGCCTCGGATCCCCTGGTCGAGAAGCGCTTCGTGGAGATCCTGCGGGACAACGGCATCTCCGCCACGATCCGCGACACCCGCGGCTCCGACATCGACGGCGCCTGCGGCCAGCTCGCCGCCGAGGTGATCGAGTCCGACGCCCATCGCGAGGACCGCGAGGCGCGCGTCGCCCGGGTCGAGGCGGTCGCCTCGGCCGTCGCCGACTGACGCTGCGACCCGGCCCTGTCCGGGAGCGCAGGCACCCAGCACGCCTCCCCGAATCGCCCCTCCCACGCCGCTACAGTGGGACACCGACAGCACCGAGGAAGGACCACCAGGTGAGCACATCGTTCGAGCGTGTCTCGCGCTTCAGCGTCGGATACGACATGCGCGAGGTCGACGAGTTCCTCTCCCGCGCCCGCAAGGCCTACGAGGGCCGCGACCCGTCCTTCGACGGCTCCGACATCACCGCGGCGAGCTTCGGCACCGAGCGCGGCGGCTACGACATGCGCGTGGTCGACGAGGCGCTGGACCGCCTCTCCGACGCGTTCGCACTGCAGGCCCGCGATGACGCCATCGCCGCCCAGGGCGAGGAGGCGTGGGTCGCGCAGCTCACCGAGCGCGCCGAGACCCTCAAGGAGCGGCTCGAGCGCCCCGCAGGCGACCGCTTCGCCCCGGCCGCGCAGGGCGAGCCCGCCTACGACAAGGGCGACGTCGACGCCCTGTGCGACCAGCTCGTCGCCTACTTCACCGACGGCCACCCGATGAGCGTGGACGACGTGCGCCGCGCCGCCTTCGGCCGCCGCCGCGGCCCCGAGGGCTACCGCGAGGCCGTGGTCGACGTGTACCTCGACCATGTCGCGGACGTGATGGCCTCCGTGCCGTGATCGGCGCCGCCCCCCGGCGCCTGGTCCTGCTGGGGTCCACCGGCTCCATCGGCACGCAGGCGCTCGACGTCCTCGCCCGCTACGGGAACGTCGCGACCCTCCACGGCCTCGCCGTCGGCGGCACCCGGCCCGGCCTCGTCGCCGAGCAGGTGCTCGCGCACCGCCCCGCCGAGCTCGTCGTCTCCGATCCCGCCCGGGCCGTCGCGGTGCGCGAGGCCGTCGAGGCGGCCTGCGCCGCCGCC
>NZ_KV788726.1:0-11280 GCF_001807385.1 Brachybacterium sp. HMSC06H03
CTCGCGCTCGGTCGCGGGCTCGACGTCGCCGCGGCCGCGGCGGAGGTGGGCCAGACCGCCGAGGGCGTCGCCACCGCCCGCGCCGTCGCCGACATCGCCGCACGCCACGGCGTGGACATGCCGATCACCCGCTCGGTGGTCGCGGTCGTGGACCACGGCGCGAGGATCGACGAGGTCACCACGGCCCTGCTGTCACGCTCGGTCCGCCCGGAGTGATTACCCTCGACCCCATGAGCACCTCCGTCGCCCTCCTGTTCGGCGGCCGCAGCGGCGAGCACGGCATCTCGTGCATCACCGCCGGCGGCATCCTCGCCGCGATCGACCGCACCCGCTTCGACGTCGTCGCGATCGGCATCACCCCCGAGGGCCGCTGGGTCCACGTCTCCGACGATCCCTCGGACTGGACGATGGTCGACGGCCGCGCCCCCGAGGTCGCCGCCGACGGCGACGAGGTGCTACTGCCCTCCTCCCGCCACCGCGCGGGAGAGAGGACCGCGCTGCGCGTGGTGCGCGAGGGACGCGTCGAGCCGCTCGCCGAGGTCGACGTCGTCTGGCCGCTGCTGCACGGTCCCTACGGCGAGGACGGCACCGTCCAGGGCATGCTCGAGATGCTCGACATCCCCTACGTCGGCTCCGGCGTCCTCGCCTCGGCCACCGCGATGGACAAGGCCGCGACGAAGGTCGCGCTGCGCGCCGCCGGCATCGAGTGCGCCCCCGGCATCGTCGTGCACGAAGACCGCTGGGCCGACGGCGCCGGCCGCGTCCTCGCCCACCTCGAGCGGCACCATCCGCGACCCTGGTTCGTCAAGCCGGCCCGTGCCGGCTCCAGCCTCGGCGTCAGCCGCGTCGAGGAGGCCTCGCAGCTCGAGCACGCCATGAAGGCCGCTTTCCGAGAGGACCCCAAGGTCCTCATCGAGGAGGGGGTCGTCGCCCGCGAGATCGAGTGCGGCGTGCTCGCCGCGCGCGACGGCGGCGAGCCCCGCACCACTCTGCCCGGCGAGGTGAAGGTCGGCGCCGACCTCGATTTCTACGACTACGAGGCGAAGTACTTCGGCAAGGGCACCGTGAGCATCGACGTGCCCGCGGGTCTGCCCGACGGGGTGCTCGAGGAGGCCCGCGAGATCGCCCGGCGCGCCTTCGGGGCGCTCGGCCTCGAGGGCCTCGCCCGGGTCGACATGTTCGTCACCGCCGATCACCGCGTGATCGTCAACGAGGTCAACACCATGCCGGGCTTCACCCCGTACTCGATGTTCCCGGTGCTGTGGGAGTCGATGGGCCTGAGCTACGCCGATCTGATCGCGGATCTCGTGGACCAGGCCGCCTCGCGCCGCCTCGGCCAGCGCTGAGCCTCGGCCGGCGCTGAGCCTTCTCAGCCCTCGTAGCCCTCGTCCCCGGGGCCGATGCAGCGGGCGGTCGCCTCGATGTTCCGGGTGATCACCTGGGTGAGGTCGAGCGCGGCGGCGGAGGGCTGGTCCGGTGCCGCCGAGCGCGGCACGGACACGTCGATCGCGGGCTCGCGGCCGTAGGTCGTGTACAGGAAGGTGTCGCCCTCGACCTCCTTCACGACCCAGTCGACCTCGATCTCGTTCTCGTCCGCGAGGGTGGTGCACTGGTCGGTGGTCGGGTCGGGCGGGGTCACGCCGCAGCGCATCACCACCGTGTCCTCCCCGCTGCCCCAGGCGGCGGTGCCCTGGCTCGAGGTCTCCACCCGGTCCATGCCGAGCACCTGCGGCGGGGCGGCGAGCACGATGTCGGCGCACACCGGGTCCGCTGCGGCCTCCCCGGCGGGCACCTGCACGGTGCCGCAGGCGGCGAGGCCGAGGGCGAGCAGCCCGGTGAGGGAGAGGGCGGCGGCACGTCGAGGAAGCACGTACCGAGGGTACCGGTGGGATCGGGGAGCCGGGGATCGGGCAGACTGGGGCGATGACCGCACAGCCCCGCCCCGGCCTCTCCGAGGCCTCGATCCTCGCCGCCGTGCTCCCGCAGCTCCCCACGGGCGAGCAGGTCGAGGTCGGTCCGGGCGATGACGCCGCGGTGGTGCGCCTGCCCTCGGACCGTCTCGTGGTCACCACCGATGCGCTGGTGGAGGGGCACGACTTCCTGCCGGGCGCGACGCTCCCGCGCTGGATCGGTCGGAAGGCCGCTGTGCAGAACCTCGCCGACGTCGCCGCGATGGGCGCCCGCCCGCTCGCGCTCGTCGTCGCGCTCTCCGCGCCGCCGGGGACGGACCCGTCCGTCTTCGAGGAGCTCAGCGGCGGTCTCGCGGAGCGCGCCGCGGCCGACGGCGCGGTGATCGTCGGCGGCGACCTGGGCCGCGCCGACCGCCTCACCCTCGCCGTCACCGCGATGGGCGCGATGGCGCCCGGCGACGCGCCCGTGCTGCGCTCCGGCGCTCGCCCCGGCGACGTGCTCGCGATCGGCACGGAGCGCCTGGGCCGCTCCGCCGCCGGCCTCGCCCTGGTCCTCGGCGGGAAGGCCCAGGTCGACGCCGCCGGCTCGATCTCGCTGGAGGACATCACCGCCCCCGACGCCGCCGATCTCGTCCGCCACCACGACGCCCCCGAGGTCGACGTGTCCCTCGGCTGGGGTGCCGGCCGCACCGCGCACGCCATGATGGATCTCTCCGACGGGCTGGTCCGCGACGGCGGCCGCCTCGCCGCCGCCTCGCGGGTGCGGATCGACCTCGACCGCGCCGCCCTCGCCCCGGACGCCGAGGCCCTCGCCGCCCTCGCCGACGATCTCGGCGAGGACCCCTGGGCCTGGGTCCTCCACGGCGCCGAGGAGCACGCGATGCTCGCCGCCTTCGCCCCGGACGAGGTGCCGACCGGCTTCCGTTCCATCGGCCGGCTCCACGAGGCGGGGGACGGACCGGCCGTGACCCTCGACGGTGCCCCGATCCCCGGCGAGGGCTTCGACCACTTCGCCTGAGCACGCCGGTCCCCGCTCGGACTAGGCTGGCCCGCGGCGCGACTGCGCCCGACCCGCACGCCACGGAGGAGCACCACCACCATGCCGATCACCGTCAAGGCCCTGCAGAAGACCGGCCCGGACCAGCCGTTCCGCGTCACCACGATCGAGCGCCGCGACCCCCGTCCGGACGATGTGGTCATCGACATCGAGGCCGCCGGCATCTGCCACAGCGACATCCACACCATCCGCAACGAGTGGGGCGAGGCGCACTTCCCGCTCACCGTCGGCCACGAGATCGCCGGCACCGTCTCGGCCGTCGGCAGCGACGTCACCGACTGGAAGGTCGGCGACCGCGTGGGCGTGGGCTGCCTCGTGAACTCGTGCGGGACCTGCGAGGAGTGCCTCGCCGACCAGGAGCAGAACTGCCTGGCCGGCAACGTCGGCACCTACAACGCGGAGGACCTCGACGGCACCATCACCCAGGGCGGCTACTCCGAGAAGGTCGTCGTCAACGAGCGCTTCGTGCTGAGGATCCCGGACGAGATCCCCTTCGACCAGGCCGCCCCGCTGCTGTGCGCCGGCATCACCACCTACTCCCCGCTGCGCCGCTGGGGTGCCGGCGAGCAGGTCTCCGGCCGCGCCAAGCGCGTCGCCGTGCTCGGCCTCGGCGGGCTCGGCCACATGGGCGTGCAGATCGCCGCCGCCATGGGCGCCGAGGTCACCGTCCTGACCCGCACCCTGCGCAAGGAGGAGGACGCCCTCGCCCTCGGTGCGACGCGGGTCCTGGCGACCTCCGACGAGGACTTCTTCCGTGACCACCGCGGCGAGTTCGACCTGATCCTCAACACGATCAGCGCCGACATCCCCGTGGACCGCTACCTGCGCCTGCTCGCCCCGCGCGGCGTCATGGCCGTCGTCGGCCTCCCGCCGGAGAAGCAGGCGCTGAGCTTCGGCTCGCTGATCGGCGGCGGCAAGGTGCTCGCCGGCTCCAACATCGGCGGCATCGCCGAGACCCAGGAGATGCTCGACTTCTGCGCCGAGCACGGCATCGCCGCGAAGATCGAGGCGATCTCGGTCGACGAGGCCGACGCGACCTACGAGCGCGTGGTCGCCGGCGACGTCCGCTTCCGCGCCGTCATCGACACCGCCACCTTCGCGGGCGCCGCGGCGGAGTGACGGTCGGGGCGGCGGTCCGCCTCGCCGTGAGGCGGACCGCCGCCCCACCCGCGACACAGCGCCGGTGGGCGGTATCGCTCAATACAGCGATAAACATTTGGGAATGGCGGCGGGTGCGCCCGCGTTCGACACCTCCGAGGGAGCCCGCACGACCCCCTTCCGCCGTCTCTCACCGCGCCCTCGCCCGCGACCCACCCCGTACGGTCCGGAGCCTCCCCCGGACGCACGAGAGCCCCCACCCGATCGGGTGGGGGCTCTCGTGGAATTGAGTCCTTGCGGTCTCGCTCAGGCACCGAGCGTGCTGACCTTGCCTGCCTTGAGGCAGGAGGTGCACACGTTCACGCGCTTGCTGGTGCCGTTGATCACAGTGCGGACCGACTGGATGTTCGGGTTCCAGCGACGCGAGGTGCGGCGGTGCGAGTGGGACACGGCCTTGCCGAAGCGCGGGCTCTTGGCGCAGATGTCACACGTGGAAGCAGCCACTGTCGTCTCCTGGTACGTCGATGTTCTGATCGCGGTGCCCGCTCCAGCCCCCGCGCCGGAACGGCGGGGTCGGTGACCTGGGTGAGCACGGAGGTGCGAGCCCCCGGCGGTCAGGGCAACCACGGAATCATAGCCCAGATGCCCCGGCGTCTGAAGAGGAGGGCCCGTCCACAGTCCTGTGGAGTCCCTCACGATGTCGCAGGGCAATGGCACGATGGGCACTGCACCAGCACTCTACCGGGACGGAAGGGGTCGCCACGATGGCCAGGAGGACCTCCGCCACGCGCGGCTCCATGCCGCTGACGGGGCTGCTGGTCTCCAAGGAGTCCAAGGCGATGGCCTCCTTCGGCGTGCGCGATCTCGACGCCATGCTCCGCTTCGTCCCGCGCCGCTACGTCGAGCCCGCCCCGCTGCGCTCCCTGCGCGAGATCTCCGAGGGACAGGAGGTCAGCGCCATCGTGCAGGTCGAGTCGTTCCGCTCGCGGCAGATGAGGTCCCGCTACGGCTTCATCGTCGAGGCCACCGTCTCCGACGGCTCCGACGAGCTGCCGCTGACCTTCTTCCTTCCCAAGCAGCACCACGTCGAGTGGTACGCGAAGCGACTCCCCGTCGGCGCCACCATCGGCGTGCACGGCGCGGTGGGCCGGGACGACTACCGCGGCGGCCTCCAGCTCACCCATCCCGACTTCGAGACCGTGGAGGACACCGAGGAGGGCCGCGCCTGGGCACAGCGTCCCCGCCCCGTCTACCCCCTGAAGCAGAACATCTCGCTCGCGACGATGCGCTCCGCGATGGAGAAGTGCCTCGAGTTCGCCGGCTCCGCCACCAGCGCCGTCCCCGCGGAGGTCCTGCGCCGCCGGAGCCTGCCCGACCTCGCCGAGGCCGCCCGTCTCGTCCACACCCCGCTGACCATGGACGACACCCGCCGCGGCATGGCTCACCTCCGCTTCGAGGAGGCCTTCGTCCTCCAGGCGATCTTCGCCCAGCGCCGCGCCCAGGACGAGCGCACCCCCGCCCCGCAGCTGCGCGCCGAGGGCCCGCTCCAGCAGCTCTTCGACGAGCGTCTGCCCTTCTCCCTCACCGACGGCCAGCGCGAGATCGGCGACCTGCTCGCCGAGCGCATCGGCAACGGCCACCCCACCAGCGCCCTCCTCCAGGGCGACGTCGGCTCCGGCAAGACCGTCATCGCCCTGCGCGCCATGCTCCGCGCCGTCGACTCCGGCCACCAGGCCGTGATGCTCGCCCCCACCGAGGTGCTCGCCGAGCAGCACCACCGCACCGTGCTCGAGCTCCTCGGCGAGCTCGGCCGCGCCGGCCAGCTCGACGGTGCGCCTGAGGCGACCCGGGTGCGCCTGCTCACCGGCTCCCAGCGCACCTCCGCGCGCCGCGAGACCCTGCTCGACGTGACCTCCGGCCAGGCCGGGATCGTGGTCGGCACCCACGCCCTGCTCACCGAGGGCGTCGAGTTCGCCTCCCTCGGCCTCGTCGTCATCGACGAGCAGCACCGCTTCGGCGTCGACCACCGTCGGCGGCTGCGCGCCAAGGGTCCGCAGGGAATGAGCCCCCACGTCGTGGTCATGACCGCGACCCCGATCCCGCGCACCGCGGCGCTCGCGACCGTCGGCGACCTCGACGTGCTCACCCTCGCCGAGAGTCCCGGCCGCCGCGCCGGCGTCGAGAGCTTCGTGGTCCACGAGAAGCTCCCCGCCTGGGAGCAGCGCATGTGGCAGCGCGCCGGCGAGGAGATCCGCGCGGGCCGACAGGTCTTCGTCGTCTGCGCCCGGATCGACGAGGACGAGGCCGACGACACCCCCGCGCAGCCCGTCCTCGACGAGAACGGCAAGGAGAAGACCCCCGCCCTCGACCCCGTCCGCGGCGTCGTCCAGACCGCCGAGCGCCTCGCCTCCCGCCCCGAGCTCGCGGACGCCCGCATCGGCGTGCTCCACGGCCGGCTCAGCGGAGAGGAGAAGCAGCAGGTCATGGAGCAGATGGTGCGCGGCGAGCTCGACCTGCTCGTCTCCACCACCGTGATCGAGGTCGGGGTCGACATCCCCAACGCCTCGGTGATGATCGTGCTGGACGCGGAGCGCTTCGGCGTCTCCCAGCTGCACCAGCTGCGCGGACGGGTGGGCCGCGGCGAGCACCCCGGCCTCGCCTTCTTCGACACCAGCGCGGTCGTGGACGAGGTGCACTCACGGCACCTGCGCGCGATCGCCGATGCGCCCGACGGCTTCGCCCTGGCCGAGCTCGACCTGCGCCGCCGCGGCGCCGGCGACCTGGTGGGGGAGGAGCAGTCCGGCCTGCAGCGCACCCTGAAGCACCTCGACGTGCTGCGCGACGCCCGCTGGATCGAGGCCGCCCGCGAGGACGCCTTCTCCCTCATCGCCGAGGACCCCGAGCTTGACGGCCACCCCGAGCTGGCGGCCGCCGTCGCCGCGCGACTGCGCGATGCCGACCCCGACGTGGAGAGGAGCTGACATGCCGCGGATCATCTCCGGCGCTCTCGGAGGGCGCACCATTCCCGGCCCGCCCGGGAAGGGCACCCGTCCCACCTCGGACCGCGTGCGCGAGGCCCTGTTCAGCCGCCTCGACGGCTGGGACGCGCTCGCGGGCGCCCGGGTGCTCGACCTCTACGCGGGCACCGGCGCGCTCGCCCTCGAGTCCCTCTCCCGCGGTGCCGCCCATGCGGTCCTCGTCGAGGTCCACGGGCCGACGGTCCGCCAGCTCCGCCGCACCGCCGCGGACCTCGGGCTCTCCGACCGGGTCGACGTTCGCGCTGGGAAGGCCGCCACGGTCGCCGCAGGCCTCGCCGGCCACGGCGCGACCCTCGTCTTCCTCGACCCGCCCTACGACGTCTCCACCGACGAGCTCGAGCAGCTCCTCGTGACGCTCCGCCCCGCGCTCGCTGATGACGCCCTGGTCGTCCTCGAGCGCTCCTCCCGCAGCCGCCCCGTCGAATGGCCCGACGGCTGGGCCGACGACGGCACGAAGTCCTACGGCGAGACCGTGCTGCAGTTCGGAGGGCCGCTGGTCGAGGAGGAGGCCGCGGCGGACGGCGCTCCCGCCGCGGACTGACCGCCGCCCCGTCGGGATCGCGACGCTCGCGTCTCCCGCGGCCCCGCGTCATGCCCGCAGTCGCCTCGGCTCTCGTCGGCCGCGCCTCGAGGCGCACATGCACTCCGTCCACATCGATCTGCCCGCAATTCTCGGTCCGGCAGAGCTCCATCCACAATTCAGGACCACGCCTTGCGTTGGTCGCGCATTTGTGTATTCCGACGACGGTCAAGAATGTTCCTGGTGGGGCGTGTGAGATGTCGTGAGGCTGGCTCCTGGTTGTGCGCCTGGCGTTCGCGCGTCACGCACGACGAGCCGCGACCTGTGCAGGTGACCCACGAGTATCCACACGATGTGGAATGGCTGTGCATTTCCGCGCAATGTTTCCTCCCCACGCCCCGGTTATCCACAAATTCCGGCGAGATGGCGGCGCCTCTGGAGAATGCCGGATATCAGTCGTAGAATGAGGAGCACGGAGCGGTCGACGAAGAACGCTCATCAAGACGCGGGGGAGGAAGAGCGATGGGAGACGAGCCACGCCTCGATGTGCCGCCGCGCCCCGCATCTGCCCGCCCCGACGACCCTGTTGCCTCCATCCCTGCCGCCTCCGTCCGCCCGGGCGAGCCGCCGCGTCGCCCCGTGCGGGCCCGCCGGCCCTTGACACCGCAGTCCCTCGTCGAGCGCGCCGACGTCGCACCCCGCACCGCCGAGGCAGAGACGGTGCTGCGCATCTACCGCCGGCGCCGCGAGCAGCAGGCCGCCTTCTACGTCGCCGAGATGCAGGACCTCGCCTCCCTCTGGACCGAGGAGGACGAGGGCGACGAGAAGACCCTGCACGCCCTCGCCGCCGCGGCCGGACTGCGCACGAAGCTCGGCCGGGGCGAGAACCGCCTGCGCGACGCGCACGTCGCCGTCACCGACCTGCCCGCCTGCTTCGCCCGCGTCGGCGCCGGCGAGCTGCCGGTGGACTGGTTCGAGTGGCTGCTGCGCAGCGTGCTGCGGCTGTCCTCCCACCAGCGCCGTCAGGTCGACGAACGCGTCGCGACCTGGCAGCTCGACGCGATCGACGTCGAGCGCTTCTACCGCGAGCTGCGCCTGCTGATCGACTGGTTCGGCTGCGCCGCCGTGCAGGAGACGCCTCGCGAGCAGCGCGCCGTCCACCTCACCCCGTCCTCGGACGGCGACGGCACCGGCTGCCTCACCGTCGTCGGCCCGATCCCCGAGCTCCTCGCGCTCGGCCGCCGTCTCGACTCCGCCGCCCGCGCCGTCCAGGACGCCCAGCGCCAGGCGCTCGAGACCGGAGCACCGATCCCCTTCGACCTCGACGGCGACGTCGCCCGCGAGGGCCGACCCATGCCGCTTCCCGCGCTGCGCTACGCAGTGATGACCCGCTCCCCGCTCGCGACCGGCGGCGTTGAGGTGCCCGAGCCCGCCTTCCGGATCTCCGTCGTCGTGCCGATGCTGACCCTGCTGGGACGCTCGCACGCGCCCGCCACGCTCGACGGCACCATCCCGATCCCCGCGCGCATGGCTCGCGAGCTCGCCGCGAAAGCTCCCGCCTTCGAACGCGTCCTCGCCGACCCGGCCAGGGGCGGCTACGCCCCCGCCGCCTCGAGGACCTACCGGGTCAGCC
The DNA here is from genome assembly GCF_001807385.1 of Brachybacterium sp. HMSC06H03. Lineage (NCBI taxonomy): Bacteria > Bacillati > Actinomycetota > Actinomycetes > Micrococcales > Dermabacteraceae > Brachybacterium > Brachybacterium sp. HMSC06H03. The sequence continues at coordinate 9,257 of NZ_KV788726.1, forward strand.
GCGCGATGGCGGAGAACCTGCGCCTCATCGACCCCGTCTGCGCCGTCCCCGGCTGTGACTGCAATGTCATGACCGTCGGCGAGAGCGACCACATCGAGGAGTTCGACCTCGAGCACCCCGCCCGCGGCGGACCCACCACGATCGAGAACCTGCACCGTCTCTGCCGCCGCCACCACCGCATGAAGACCGCAGGCCTCCTCGACCCGGTCCGGGACGAGACCACCGGCGTGACCCGGTGGAGGATCGGCGAGCTCGCCGTCTGCGACTCCAGGCCCGACGGCGACCTCGTCACTCGCGAGCTCGGCCAGCAGCTCCGCCGCGCCTGGGAGCAGTACGAGGCCGATCTCGAGTTCGAGGCGATCCTGCACAGCGGCGCGCTCGACGAATCGCCGCAGGAACGACTCGACGCGATCGAGGAGGAGCGCTGGGGCGAGCATCTCCAGGAGTACTGGTCCCGGCCCGACGCCAGCGACGCCGACGACCCCGGTCCGCCCGGCCTCGACCCCCGTGACGGCTTCGGCCCACCGCCCTTCTGAGCCCGCGTACCCTGGCGCGATGACCCGCACCCTCGACGAGCTCGACTGGCCGCTGCACACCGACCTGCTCACCCTCCGCCGCGGCCGCAGCGAGGACGCCGAGGCGGTCTGGCCCTGGTACCGCCTGCCCGAGGTGCAGGAATGGACCACCACCCTCAGCCCCACCCTCGCCGACCATCAGGAGTGGTGGGACCGCACCCTCGACACCTGCGTCGTCGGCCTCCGGGACGGCCGGATCGTCGCCGCCGGGAAGATCCAGCGGCAGGACGCCTGGTCCCAGGCCGACATGCGCGAGCAGGCCGCCGGCCAGCAGGCCGAGATCGGCTGGGTGCTCGATCCGGCCGTGCAGGGCCGCGGACTCGGCACCGCCTTCGCCGCCGCGCTGCGCGACATCGCCGTGGACGGGCTCGGCGTGCGCCGCGTCGAGGCATCCTGCTTTGCCGAGAACCTCGCCTCCCGCCGCGTCATGGAGAAGATCGGCATGCGCCTCGAGGGAACCTTCCGCGAGGAGTCCCTCCACCGCAGCGGACGCTGGCTCGACGGGATGAGCTACGCCCAGCTCGCGAGCGAGGAGCGCTGACCGCTCAGCCCCAGCTCGCGGCGTCGGTCAGGCAGAACGGGTGCCCCGCCGGATCGCGCAGCACGATCCACGTCGACCCCGGCTGCTCCTCCACCCGCTCCGCGCCGAGCTCCACGCAGCGCGCCGCCGCGGTCTCAAGGTCCTCGACCGCGAGATCGAAGTGGAACTGCTTCGCGCCGCTGTCCGGCCAGGACGGCGGCCGATGGTCCGGCACCGCGCCGATGCCGAGCGCATGCGAAGGGCCGGCGAGCATCGCGTACTCCTTCTCGAGGTGCACGATCGGCCAGCCGAGCACCTCCGACCAGAACCGCGCCAGCGGCTCGGTCTCGAGCGCATCGAGGGTGATCATCGCCAGGCGCGCGACGGCGGCCTGCGAGCGGTCGGGGGCGGAATCGGGGGCGGAGTCAGGGTGCGTCGTCGTCATGCCTGCCACACTGCCCCCATGGCGTCGGACGGCGATAGGACGAACGCGACGGGACCGGCCGACGCGCGATCCCACCCGCACATGTACGGCCATGTGCTGCGTCCCGAGGAGTTCCTGCGCCGTGCCCGCTACGACCACGCCCTGCCCGCCCCGGCCCTGCGCCGCTGGGTGGACCGCTACTGGTCCGTGAGCTGGGACCTCGAACCCGGAGAGGTCCACCGCGCCGCGACCCTCGACGAGCCCGCGATCCACCTGACCCGCGAATGGGGCGGCGTCCGGCGCGCGGGGGCCGTCGGCGGCGGCACCTGGGTCACGGGCCCCGTCACCCGGGGCCGCTTCGACGTAGCCCAGACCGGCGCCGGGGGAGTGGTCGGCATCCGCTTCCGGCTCGGCGGCACGCGGGCGTTCACGCGCGGCGAGCCGGCGGCGGCGCGGGATCGGTCGCTCCCGGCCGCGGAGTGGTTCGGGGCGGGGATGCCGGGGA
>NZ_KV788727.1:0-18049 GCF_001807385.1 Brachybacterium sp. HMSC06H03
CCTGCTCCTCGGCGTCCAGCAGCTCGAAGATCCGCTCGGCGGAGGCGACACCGGAGATGAGCATGTTCGCCATCCCCGCCACCTCGCCCAGCGGCGCGTTGAACTCGCGGGAGTACTGGATGAACGCGGTGACCTGGCCTAGGCTCATCTGGCCGGCCGCGATCCGCAGACCGCCGACCACGGCGATGCCGACATAGCCGAGGTAGGTCACCCACTGCATGATCGGCATGATCATGCCGGAATAGAACTGCGCCTTGAACGACGCCTCCCACAGCTCTTCGTTGCGCTCATCGAACTGCTCGCGCATCGAGTCCTGGCGGTCGAAGACGGTGACCAGGTCGTGGCCGGTGAAGGACTCCTCGACATGGCCGTTCAGCCGCCCGGTGCCCCGCCACTGGGCGGTGAAGAGCTTCTGCGACTTCGCGCCGATGATCCCGATGACCACGCCGGAGATCGGCAGGGCGATCAGGGCGATGAGGGCGAGCTGCCAGGACAGCCAGAACATCATCACGGTGATGCCGACGATGGTGAGGATCGCGTACACGAGCGAGGCGAAGGCCTGCTGCAGGGCGGTCTGGACGTTGTCGACGTCGTTGGTGGTGCGGGAGAGCAGGTCGCCGCGCTGGCGGGTGTCGAAGTAGCTCAGCGGCAGGCGGTTGACCTTCGCCTCGATCCGCTCGCGCAGGTCGTAGACGATGTCCATCACCACGTCGTTCAGCAGCCTGCCCTGCAGCCAGTCGAACAGCGCCGCGATCACGTACATCCCCAGCACGATCAGCAGCAGGCGCCCGAGCGCCCCGAACTCGACGCCGTCGCCGAGGAAGCCGTCGAAGATGACGTCCATGGCGTCGCCGAGGATCGAGGGCGCCCACACGGTGAGCACCGTCGAGACGATGCCGAAGGCGAGCACGACGGACAGCCCGAGCTTTTGCGTGCCGAAGGTGCCCATGAGCCGCAGCGCGGAGGGCCAGAACGCCTTGGCCTTGCGCGGCGCGCCCTCGCCCCATTCGCTGCTCATCGAGTCCTGCATCTCGAGGATCTCTGCCTCGGTGAGCTCGGCGGTCCCGGTGCCCTCGGCCTCGGAGGACTTCTTCGCGGAGGTCTTCTTCTTCGCGCTCATGCCATCTCCTCCGCGGTGATCTGGGAGTCGACGATCTCCCGGTAGGTCTCGGAGCTCTCCAGCAGCTCCTCGTGGGTGCCGCGGCCGACGATCCGGCCCTCCTCGAGCACGAGGATCTGGTCGGCGGAGGTGATGGTGGAGATGCGCTGGGCGACGATGATCGTGGTCGCGCCGCGGGTGTGCTGGGCGAGGCCCTCGCGCACCTTCGCGTCCGTGGTGACGTCCAGCGCCGAGAACGAGTCGTCGAAGACGAACACGCGCGGGGCGGCGACGAGGGTGCGGGCGATGCACAGCCGCTGCCGCTGGCCGCCGGAGACGTTGGTGCCGCCCTGGGAGACGGTGGACTCGAGCCCGGTGGCGACGGCATCGCCCTCGCCGGTGCTGCGCTCGCGCACGAAGCCGGCGCCCTGGGCGACCTCGAGCGCGTCCCAGAGCTGCTTCTCGTCGGCCGAGGGGTCGCCGAAGCGGAGGTTGTGCGCGATGGTGCCGGAGAACAGGTACGGCTTCTGCGGCACGAGGCCGACGGCGGCGGAGATGTCGGCGCGGGCGAGGTCGGTGACCGGCACCCCATCCAGCAGCACCTGGCCGCTGGTCGCGTCGTGCAGGCGCGGGATGAGGCTGACCAGCGTGGTCTTGCCGGAGCCGGTCGAGCCGATGATGGCGGTGGTGCGGCCGGCCTCGGCGGTGAAGGAGACGCCGTCCAGCACCGGGGACTCGGCGCCCGGGTAGGAGAAGGTGACGTCGCGGAACTCGATGCTCGCTCCCCCGTCGGCCGCCGGCAGCGGGGTCGGGGCGGCGGGCTCGTGGAGGGTGGGGGCGGTCTCGAGGACCTCGCCGATGCGGCGGGCGGAGATGATCGCGCGCGGGAACATCATGAACATGAAGGTGCCCATCATGACCGCCATCAGGATCTGCAGCAGGTACTGCATGAAGGCGGTGAGCGCGCCGACCTCGACGAGCCCCGCGTCCACGCGGTGACCGCCGAACCAGAGCACGGCGGCGGTGGCGAGGTGGAGCACGATCGTGATCGCCGGGCCCATGATCACGAACAGGCGTCCGATCCGCACCGAGGTGTCGGTGAGGGTCGCGTTCGCGTCGCGGAAGCGGCCGGTCTCGTGCTCCTCGCGCACGAAGGCGCGCACCACGCGGATCCCCATGATCTGCTCGCGCATGACGCCGTTGATGGAGTCGATGTTGTCCTGCATCCGCTGGAACAGCGGCATCAGCCGGGTGACCAGCAGGCCGACGATCACCATCAGCACCGGCACGGACACCCACACCAGCCACGACAGTCCCGGGTCCTCCTGGATCGCCATGACGATCCCGCCGATGGACATGATCGGCACCATGACCATGAAGTCCAGGGTCATCAGCACGAGCATCTGCACCTGCTGGACGTCGTTGGTCGCGCGCGTGATGAGGGTCGGGGCGCCGTAGCGGCCCATCTCCTCGGTGGAGAAGCGGTCCACGCGGGTGTAGACGGAGCGGCGGATGTCGCGGCCCATGCCCATCGCGACGCGGGCGCCGAACCAGACCGACGCGATCGCGGTGACGACCTGCACCATCGCGACGATCAGCATGATCCCGCCGACGCGCCAGATGTAGTCGGTGTCGCCGGTGGCGACGCCGTTGTCGATGATGTCGGCGTTGAGGCTGGGCAGGTAGAGGGTCGCGAGCACGGTCGCGAGCTGGAGGACGGCCACGGCGGCCACGTGCGGCAGGTAGGGCCGCAGATGGCGCCGGATCAGGGTCCAGAGCATGAGGGGATCTCCCGGAGCAGGGTGGTGCGGCCCGGCCGACGGGGGTGAGCGGCCGGGGTCTCGTCGGAGCGTAGGACGGGGTGAGGACAGATCCTGTCCGCGAAGGGGCTGACGGGGTCGTCGGTCGAGTGGTCGGCGGGGCGTGCGCCGGACCTGCCGGGCCCCGGGGTGACGGGCGCTGCCGGAGCGGGACCGCTGGTCGCGGCATGAGCCCAGGCGGACAGGACCGGGTCCGAGGAGCAATCCTCCCCCGAGCACGCCGCTCGGCGCACCCGACTTTCGGCCATCGCGGCTGAGATCCGAGGCACCTGGGCGTACGGGCGACATCGGGCTCGACCGGTCAGATCCGGCCGCACCGAGCGGGCCGGATCACGCCATACTGGAGGCTCCCCGCGCGGAAGGACGACCATGACCACGAGGACCCTGCTGGTGGGCTGCGGGCGCCTGGGCCTGCGGGTGGGCGAGCTGCTGCTCGCTGATCAGGACGAGAGAGGTCGTCACGAGGTCCTCGGGCTGCGCCGCGATCCGAGCTCCCTGCCGCCGGGGTTCGTGCCCGTCGCCGCCGATCTCTCCGCCGCCCTCCCCACCGCGCTGCCGAGGGTCGATGCCATGGTCATCACCCTCACCCCGTCGGCCGCCCCGAGCTATCGCGAGCCCCTCGTGCATCTCGCGGCCGCGCTGCCCGAGGTCCCACGACGCACGGTCTTCGTCTCCTCCACCCGGGTCCTCGAGGGATACGACGCCTCGCGTCCGCTCACCGAGGCGGATCCCGCCCGGCCGCGCTCCGACCGCGCCCGCGTGCTGATCGAGGGCGAGGAGACGGCGCGCGAGCTGTTCGGTGCGGTGATCCTGCGCCCGGCGGGGATCTACGGCCCCGGCCGGGACCATCTGATCCGGACCGTCCTCGAGGGGCGCCCGGTCGAGCACGGTCGTCGGACGAACCGGATCCACGAGGTCGATCTCGCCCGTGCGATCCTCGCGCTGCTGTCCTCGCCCGCACCGCCGGCGCTGCTCCATGCGACGGACGGCGCACCCGCCCTGCTCGGCGAGGTCGTCACGCATCTCGCGCAGCGACTCGGCGTACCCGCGCCGCCGCGCACGTCATCGGATCCCGGAGCGGGCACCGTGCTGGAGGCGACCGCGCTGCACGAGCTGCTGGGCGAGCTCGAGTTCCCGGACTTCCGGGCGGGGTACGACGCGATGCTCTGAACGCGGGCGCTCAGCCGGTCACCAGGTGCGCGACGACCGGCAGCGTCACCGTCATCGCGAGCGCGTTCAGCACCATCGCGGCGCTCGACCAGCCGCCGGAGACCATCGACTCCCCCAGCACCCGCGACGTGCCGATCCCGTGGGAGGTCAGACCGATCGCGAAGCCGCGCGCCCGCTCGTCGCGGACCCGCACCAGGCTCAGCAGCGCCGGCCCCACCACCGCGCCGAGCGTGCCGGAGACCAGGGTCAGCACCACCGCGAGCGGCACCGACGCCCCGAGGCTCTCGGCGATCGTGAGACCGACGGGCGAGGTGACCGAGCGCGGCAGTGCGGCGCGCAGCGTCGCCTCGTCGGCCCCGAGCGCGACCATCGCGCCGACGGTCACCGAGATGCTCACGACCCCGGCGACCACGAGGGTTCCGAGCACGGCCGGCGCCGAGGCGAGCAGCGCGCGGCCGTTGCGCAGCAGCGGCAGGGCGAGGGCGACGGTCGCGGGGCCCAGCAGGAGCGTCAGCAGCGCGACCTGCTCGAGGTAGAGGGCGTAGGGCATCCCGGTCAGCTGCAGCACGGTCGCGATCACCACCACGCTGACCAGCACCGGGGAGAGCAGGCCGGGACGACCCGCCCGGTGGTACAGCCCGTAGGACAGCAGGTACACGACGAGGGTCAGGGTGAGGCCGAAGACCGGCAGCTCGTACAGCGCGCTCATGCGCGGGCACCTCCTGCGGCCGCCGACGGTCCGGACCCGTGCCCCGGCGACCTGCCGGGGCCGTCCGCCCCGTCGGCCGGAGGCGGGGCGTCGGGACCGCCCGCCTCGCCCCGTCGGCGGTCCTGGCGGCGCAGCAGCGCCTGGAGCATCAGCCCGGAGATCACCAGCGCGAGCAGGAAGGAGCCGCCCACGGCGAGAGCGAGCGGGAGCGCGTTCGCGGCGAGGGTGTCCAGCTCGAGCAGGATCCCCACGCCGGGCGGGACGAACAGCAGCTGCAGGTGGGCCAGCAGCGGGGTCGCCGCGGGCTCCGCGGCGCGGAGCACGCCGCGGGTCGGCCGGAGGATCCCCAGCAGCGCCAGCAGCACGATCCCGAGCACCACGCCGGGCACGGGCAGGTCGAGCAGCGCTGCCGCGGCCAGGCCCGCCATCTGAGCGAGCAGCAGGACCACGAGGCCGAGCAGCACGGGAGGCAGGAGGACGGCGCGTGACATCCGGCAAGGGTAGCCCGCACCGGGGCGCCTGCCCCGATGTGGTCCGTCCCGCACGAGCGGTGGATCACGCACGTCTTGCCGTGCGCGGGCGGACTGTTACAGCGTGGATGGCTCATTTCGGCGCATCGGTCGCGTCTCGCGGGGACGGTGCGCGATCGAGACCGCCCGCTGAGGCTCGCCCGGTCGCTCCCCTCGACCCCTCGGAGGTGACCGGGTTGCCCAGCCCGCTCGACAGCACCCTCAGCCGACGCACCGCGCTCCGCGGCTTCGGCGCCCTCGGCCTCACCGCGGCCGGACTGCTCGCCTCCACGCAGGCCCATGCCTCCGGCGACCTCGTGGTCGTCGACCAGATCGGCACCGGACCGTGGGACACGGAGAACTGCGGCCCCACCTCGACGGTCATCGCCATGGTCGCCGCGGGTCGGAAGGTCCCGCACTACGTCTCGGGCGAGAAGGGCACGACGGTGGGCGGCAACCGCAAAGCGGTCATCGAGATGCGGGCCCGCTGCGGCCTGTCCCCGTGGGGCGAGCCGGAGAAGAAGACCGTCGACTACACGGGCGCCTATCTCGGCGACCTCGAGAACGGCCTGCGGGACGCGGGCGCCCGCGCCACCCGCGCCCGGTTCGAGGAGGGGCTGGAGGCCGCCGCGCGCGGAAAGGTCGTGATCCTGCACGTCCATCACGGCCGGCTGCTCGGCGAGGAGGAGGCCGACTACGGCCACTTCGTCGTCGCCCAGGGCGAGGACGAGAACGGGAACCTGCGGGTCTCCGATCCGGGCCGCGCCCAGGAGATCGGCATCACCACCTACTCCCCCGACCGGCTGCGCCACGCACGCCAGGGACTCGCCACGGTCGTCAGCTGACCTCCCGGCCGAGCCCGCCCCTCGCCATACTGGCGGGATGACCCCTCGGTTCCCGCTGCGCGGCCCGCGCCTGGACCTGCGCCCGTTCACGGCCGACGACGCCGCGGCCGCGCATCGCGTCTACGGCGACCCCGAGGTGATGCGCTTCGTCGGCGACGGCGATCCCGCCTCCCCGGAGCGGACCGCGCAGATGCTCGCCGACTACGCCGCCCACCAGGCCCGGCACGGCTTCGCGTTCTGGGCCGTGATCGAACGTGCGAGCGACGAGCTGATCGGCGATGCGGGTCTGGAGGTCACCGACCAGGGCGTCGAGCTCGGCTACACGCTGGCCCGGGACCGGTGGGGCCGCGGGCTCGCGACCGAGGCGGGGCGGCTGTGCGTGGAGGCGGCCGACGGGCCGCTCGGGCTGCGCCGTCTCGTCGGCCTCGCGGACCTCGCGAACCCGGCCTCGGCCGCGGTGCTCGCCCGGCTCGGCTTCGCGGACGACGGGATCGTCGACGCCTACGGTCGCCCGCACCGGCGCTTCGTCCGGGAGCGCTGAGGCGGGGCCCGTCAGCCCGCCGGCGTGGTGACGCGCCCGTGCGTCCAGGCGCCTCCCTCGCGCCGGTAGCCGACGCGCACGTGCTTGCGGTCCAGCCGCGACTGGGTGAACTCGTACCAGGACGGCTGCAGGGCGTAGACCTGCCAGTCCGGGTTCGGGGAGCCGTCGTAGGAGGGGCGCGAGGCCCAGTCGGCCTGCGAGGTCGCCTCGTCCAGCGCGACGACCTCGCCGCCCACCTGCACCTGTCGGCCGCTCTCGCGCCAGAAGAAGGTCATCGCGGCGCGGGGGTCGGCGGCGATCTGCTCGCCCTTGCGGGAGGTGCGGTGGGTGGAGACGTGCAGGCCGCGCTCGTCGAGGTCCTTGAGGATGAGGGTGCGGCCGACGGGCGCGCCGCCGTCGAGGGTCTGGAAGGTCATGGCGTGCGGCTGGCGGGCGCCGCTCGCGATCGCGCCCTCGAGCCAGTCGAGGAAGAGCTCGGCCGGGTCCTCGGGGACGGAGTCAGGGTCGAGGCCGGGCATGTCCTCGGGGAAGGACGGCAGGGCGCGGAGGCGTTCGGCGAGTTCGCTCATGCCCGCCATCCTCGCGCCGACGGCCCCGCCGCTCAACCCGGGGAGCGACGGGGCCGTCGGAGGAGAGGCCGTGGGCGGGGATCAGCCGAGGAAGATCCCGTTGCCCGGGCCGAGCGGCAGGTCCGCGAAGAAGAAGACCGCGAGGATCACGGTCCACACGAACCAAAACGGGACCACGAAGGGCAGCATCCGCGCCATCAGCGAGCCGAGGCCCGCGCCGGGCTCGTACTTCCGCAGCATGCCCAGCAGCACGATCATGTACGGGTTCATCGGCGTGATGACCTGGGTGGCGGAGTCGCCCACGCGGAACGCGGCCTGGGTGAAGGCGGGCTCGTAGCCGATCAGCGCGAACATCGGCACGAACACGGCGGCCATGATCGCCCACATGCCGGAGCCGGAGATGATGAACAGGTTCAGGCAGCTGGCCAGCAGGATGAAGCCGAGCACCGCCGGGAAGCCGGTCAGGCCGATGCCCTCTAGGGCGGCGGCGCCGGTCACGGCGATCCAGGTGCCGATCCCGGACCAGTTGAACAGGGCGATGAAGTTGCCCAGGATGAAGGCGAGCACCACGAAGGGCAGCATCTCCTTGAGCGACTCGGTCATCATCGCGACCGCGTCCCTGGTGCTGCGCAGGGTGCCGACCACGATGCCGTAGGTCAGGCCCAGCACGATGAAGTAGGCGACGACCAGGAACACGATGGAGTCGAGCAGCGGCGACTCGGGCAGGAAGCCGCCGTCCTCGTTCCGCCACGGCGAGGCGGGCACCAGCGTCGCCGCCAGCACGATCGCGGTGAGCACCACCGCGGCGATCACGGCGGCGATCAGGCCCTTGTTCTCCGTCGGGCTCAGCTCGGCGCGCATCTGCTCGGCGCTCTCGCCGCTGGTGGCGACCTCGCCCTCCTCGGTGATCTCGTCGCGGCCGATGCCCTGGCGGTTCAGCCGCGGCTCGAGGATCCGGTCGATGATGAAGCCGGCGACGAAGCCGAGCACCAGCGACGAGGCGATGTTGAAGAACCAGTTCGAGACCGGGTTCACGGAGGTGAACTCGAAGTCCGGCAGCGCGTCCATCACGGAGGTGGTGATCCCCGCGAACAGCGCGTCCAGCGAGGTGGGGAAGATGTTGGTGGAGTAGCCGGCGCCGGCGGCGGCGAAGCCTCCCAGCAGGCCCGCGACGGGGTGTCGGCCGGCGGCCTTGAACACGAGCGCGGCCAGCGGCGGGACCACCACGAAGGCGGAGTCGGCCATGATCGAGGAGACGACGCCCACGAAGCCCACCACGTAGGGGAGCAGCCACGACGGCGAGGAGCCGAACAGCTTGCGGATCGCGGCGGCGAGCAGCCCGGAGTGCTGGGAGATGCCGATCGCGAGCAGGATCGGCAACACCGTCACCAGCGGCGGGAAGCCGATGTAGTTCTCGCCGAGGGTGGTGGTCAGCCAGGTCAGGCCCTCACCGGTGAACAGGCCCTTGATGACGGTGGCCTCGTCCGAGCCGGGCACCGTCACCTCCACGTCCGCCCAGGCCATGGCCGTGGAGACCACGCCGGTGACGGCGAACAGGATGAGGAACAGCATGAAGGGCTCGGGCAGCTTGTTACCCGCCCTCTCGACGCCGTTGAGGATCTTGTCGGTCAGACCGGTCTTCGCCGGGGGCGCGGGGGTGGCGCTCATGAGGACTCCCAGGTGGTGCGGTTCGAGGTCGGGGCCGGAGGAGGGGTGCGCGACGGGACGGTCCGGGACGGGGGCGTAGGTCGGGCGCGTGGCGCCCACGGCCGACTCGTCCCTCGGCCGCCGACGGCGGTCGGGGAACGGTGTCAGTCGAAGAAGGAGGGCACGTCGATCGCACCCCCGGCCTGCGCGAACTCCTCGGCGACGGCGGCGGCGAGCGCCGGGTCGTGGAGGACGTCGAGCAGGGTGGCGGCCAGGCCGTAGGCCCCGTCGGTCGCGGCGGAGCGGGCGGCGGGCGAGGTGGACTCGGCCGCGAACTCGCGGGTGTGCAGGGCGACGTCGGCCGGGGCGATGCGGATCAGCGGGTGCATGCCGGGCAGGCGGTAGCTGACGTTGCCGAAGTCGGTGGAGGCGGCGAGCGTCGTGGAGACCACGCCCAGCGGCAGCGGGTCGCGGCCGCGGCGGCGCTGCGCCTCGACCCAGCGGCCGGTCAGCGCGTCGTTGGTGCGCACCGGCAGGGAGGGCGGGTGGTGGTCCCAGGTGACGGTCACGCCGACGCCGGCCATCAGAGCCGCACCGTGGGCGACGTCCTCGACCCGGCGGGAGAGGTCCTTGAGGGTCTCGGGGCGCTGGGAGCGGACGTACAGGTCGAGCTTCGCGTGGTCGGGGACGACGCTGGCCCGCTCGCCGCCCTCGCGGATCACGGCGTGGATGCGGTCGCTGGGCGGGGTCTGCTGGCGCATCAGGCCGATGCCCTGGTACATCAGGCTCGCCGCGTCCAGGGCGTTGCGTCCCATGAACGGCTGCGCGGAGGCGTGGGCGGTGTGGCCGTGGAACTCGACGGTGAGGGTGCGCCGACCCAGCCACACCTGGTCGGCCAGGTCGTAGCCCGGGTAGCCGTGCGCCATGACCGCGGCGTCGAGCCCGTCGAAGGCGCCCTGGCGGGCCATGTGCTCCTTGCCGGTGTGGCCCTCCTCGGCGGGGGTGCCGAGGTAGACGACGGTGCCGGGCATGGCCGAGGGGTCCTTCTTCGCGAGCTCCGCGAGCCCCAGGAACGCGCCCAGACCCATCACGGCGATGACGTTGTGGCCGCAGCCGTGGCCGATGCCGGGCAGGGCGTCGTACTCGGAGAGCACCGCGACGGTCGGCGCGTCGGCCGATCCGGCGCCCTCGCCGCGGATCTCCGCGCGGATCGCGGTGTCCAGGCCGTGCACGCCGAGCTGCGCCTCGATGCCGTGGCCCTCGAGGATCCTCACGATCGCGGCGGCGGAGCGGTGCTCCTCGAAGGCGACCTCGGGATGCTCGGCGAGGTCGATCATCAGGTCGACGAGCTCGGGGCCGGCCTTGTCGACCTCCTCCTCGAGCCGGGAGCGCAGCGCCTCCGGGGCGCCGGTGGGGTCGGAGCCGGGGTGGCTCTGCGTGCGCAGAGCCGCCTCCCTCTCCTCGTCGAGCTGGTGCATGTAGGCGGTGGACGGCTCGGTCGAGGTGGACCCGAGCCGCACGGGGGACGGTTCAGACATGGGCCCGAGCGTAACGGTCGGGGCGCGTCTCCTCGTGCGCGCCTGCCATCGGTTGCGGGGTTGTGACATGCAGGGCGGGTGGGCCTCGTCGCACCGGGACAGGCGCGCTCCCCCATCGCCGACGGTTCAGGCGTAGCGTTTCGTTCCCGCCCCGCGCCGCCCTCGTGAGAAGAGGTCCTTGACATGTCACAGCTCAGCGAACTGCTCTCCCCGTCCACGATCCTCCTGGACGCCGATGCCGCCGACTGGCGCGAGGCGATACGTCGCTCCGGCGAGCTGCTGGTCTCCACCGGCGCCACCGACCCCGCCTACACCGAGGCGATGATCCGCACCGTCGAGGAGCACGGCCCCTACATCGTCATCGCCCCGGGATTCGCGCTCGCCCATTCCCGGCCCGACGAGTCGGTGCATCGCACGGGGATGTCGTTCGTGCGCCTGGCGGAGCCGATCGCCTTCGGCAACGCGGCCAACGACCCCGTCACGCTGGTCATGGCGCTGGCGGCGGCGGACAGCTCCGCGCACCGCGAGGCGCTCGCGGCCCTCGCCGGGGTGCTCGCCGACCCGGCCCGTCGTTCCCTGCTCGACGCGGCGCGGACGCGAGAGGACGTGCTCGCAGCTCTCGCGGCCGACGGCGCTGGTCCGGGCGAGAGGTCGGCAGAGGACTCGCGGGCCGGCGCCGAGGCCGGGACCGACACCGGCTCCGGCACGGGCGCCATGGTCGATGCCGACGCCGTCCCCTCGAAGAAGCTCCTGCTCACGGTGTGCGGGAACGGGCTGGGCACCAGCCTGTTCCTGAAGAACACGGCCGAGCAGGTCCTGGAGCGCTGGGGCTGGTCCTCGCATCTGGACGTCCAGGCCACCGACACGATCTCTGCGAAGGGCCGCGCCAAGGACTCCGACGCGATCCTCACCTCCGGTGCGATCGCGGACACCCTCGGCGAGGTCGGCGTGCGCGTCGAGGTGATCGAGAACTTCACCTCGCAGGCGGAGATCGACGCGGCCCTGCGGCGTATCTACGCCGTCTGACGCGTCCGCCCTCTCCGACCTGTCAGCCACCCCTCCCCCGTCCCCACTCCCCGGAGAAGAACCATGAACGTGCTCGTCACGGTCGCCGAGTTCCTCGTCAACGAGGTGCTCTCGGTCCCCGCCTATCTCATCGGCATCATCACCGCGATCGGTCTGATCGCGCTGCGCAAGTCCGTCGGCCAGGTCGCGGGCGGCGCCCTGAAGGCCGTGCTCGGCTTCCTGCTCATCGGCGCGGGCGCCACGCTCGTCACCGCCTCCCTCACCCCGCTGGGTGTGATGATCCAGGGCGCGCTCGGCGCCCAGGGCGTGGTCCCCACCAACGAGGCGATCGCCGGCATCGCGCAGGAGGAGTTCGGCGCCCAGGTCGCGTGGCTGATGATCCTCGGCTTCGTGGTCGCGATCCTGCTCGCCCGCTTCACGCCGCTGCGCTACGTCTTCCTCACCGGTCACCACCTGCTGTTCATGGCCACCCTGATCACGATCGTGATGGCCTCGGCCGGGATGCCGACCGTGGTCGTGGTGGTGCTCGGCGCGGTGCTGCTGGGCATCCTCATGGTGGCCCTGCCCGCACTCGCCCAGCCCTGGACCCGGCGGATCACCGGGGATGACTCGATCGCGATCGGTCACTTCGGCACGGCGGGCTACATCGCCGCCGGCGCCGTCGGCCGACTCGTCGACCCGAAGGGGAAGAGCCGCTCCACCGAGGACCTCAAGGTCCCCGAGTCGCTCCGCTTCCTGCGCGACTCCATGGTCGCCACCGCTCTGTCGATGGTGCTGATGTATCTCGTGGTCGCCGTCGCGTATCTCGCGCGGGCCGGGCAGGAGACCGCCTTCGGCGCCTTCGAGGGCGGGGCGACGGGGGTGGGCAACTACCTCATGCAGTCGGTGACCCAGGGTCTGCAGTTCGGCATCGCGGTCGCGGTGATCCTGTTCGGCGTACGCACGATCCTCGGCGAGCTCGTCCCCGCCTTCCAGGGCATCGCCGCGAAGGTCGTGCCCGGCGCGATCCCGGCCCTGGACGCCCCGATCGTGTTCCCCTACGCGCAGAACGCGGTGCTGATCGGGTTCCTCTCCAGCTTCGCGGGCGGTCTCGTGGGCCTGCTGGTGCTCGGCGTGTGGCTCGGCCCACTGCTCGGCCTCGCGCTGATCCTGCCGGGCCTGGTGCCGCACTTCTTCACCGGTGGCGCCGCGGGTGTGTACGGCAACGCGACCGGCGGCCGACGCGGCGCGGTCGCGGGCGGATTCGTCAACGGCCTGCTGGTCACCTTCCTGCCGGCGCTGCTGCTGAAGGTGCTGGGCACCTTCGGCTCCGCGAACACCACCTTCGGCGACACCGACTTCGGCTGGTTCGGCATCCTCATCGGCTACTCGGCGCGCACCGGGGTGCTGCCCGGCATCGTCCTGCTGATCGTGCTGGGCGCCGTGCTCCTGGGAGCCGCGATCCTCATGCAGCGTCGTGCAGTGGACACGGGCTGGGATCCCTCGCCCGCGCGCGCCCCCGTCGGAGCCGGGGCACAGGCCGGGGCCGACGAGCCCTCCCGCCCCGCGACGACCCATCCGCGCGTCGCACCGCCCGTCGGCGCCCCGACGCCTCCGCCGCCGCCCGGCGAGTGATCACCGTCGGTGCATCGGCGCAGCAGCTCCGACGCACCGGCAGGTCCGCTCGCCCGGGCGCCGCCGGGCGGACGGAGCCGATCTGCCGCGCCCGTCCCGCGCGCGTCCATCCCTCGGGACGGTACGATCCCCCCACGGTGCCCCGCGGCGATCCCGCACCGCGCCGTGCGTCGGACCGCCCATCCCTGCGATCCAGGGCCGTCTCCCGCGGCCGCCGTGCCGCCGTCCCCCAGGCGGCGCATCTTCCCCGGGTCGCCGACGTCGTCGACCTCCCCCCCCCCGCGCCGTGACCGGCGCAGCTCACCCGGAGGCTCATCGTGAGTGCACCAACCCCGTCCGCAGGCGCCGCCCCCCAGAGCGCCGATCGCGGTGCGTTCCGCGGCCGCACCGCCTTCATCTTCGCGGCCATCGGCTCCGCCGTCGGCCTCGGCAACATCTGGCGCTTCCCCGCGGTCGCCTACGACAACGGCGGCGGCGCGTTCATCCTGCCGTATCTCGTCGCGCTGCTCACCGCGGGCATCCCGCTGCTGTTCCTCGACTACGCGATCGGGCATCGCTGGCGCGGCTCCGCCCCCGCCGCGTGGCGCCGCTTCCGTCGCTGGACCGAGTTCATCGGCTGGTGGCAGGTGCTGATCGCCCTGATCATCGCGCTGTACTACGCGCTGATCCTGGCGTGGGCGACGAACTACACGATCTTCTCCCTCGACCAGCGCTGGGACTCCCACCCTGAGGGGGCGGCGGGCTTCTTCGGCGAGTACACCCAGGCGCTCGGCGGGGCCGACGTGGCGATCTCCTTCGACTACGTCCCCGCGGTGCTGATCTCCATGCTGGTGGTGTGGGTCGCGGTGATCGTGGTGATGGCGCTCGGCGTGCAGAAGGGCATCTCCGCCAGCGCGGTCGTGTTCATCCCGCTGCTGGTGGTCATGTTCATCATCCTGGTGGTCCGCTCGCTGTTCCTGCCCGGCGCGATCGACGGCCTGGACGCCTTCTTCCGCCCGAACTGGGCCGCGCTCGCGGACCCGGGAGTGTGGATCGCCGCCTACGGGCAGATCTTCTTCTCCCTCTCGGTGGCGTTCGGCATCATGCTCACCTACTCCTCGTACCTGAAGAAGAAGACCGATCTCACCGGCTCCGGCCTGGTGGTCGGCTTCGCGAACTCGAGCTTCGAGATCCTCTGCGGCATCGGCGTGTTCTCGGCGCTGGGCTTCATGGCGCAGGCCCAGGGCGTCGCGGTCGACGAGGTGGTCGTCGCCGGTGTGGGCCTCGCGTTCATCGCCTTCCCGACGATCATCTCCGAGGCCCCGGCCGGCGCGCTGATCGGCGTGCTCTTCTTCGGCTCGCTGGTGCTGGCCGGCTTCACCTCGCTGATCTCCATCGTGGAGGTCGTGATCGCCGCGATCCAGGACAAGTTCGGCCTCGCCCGCGTCTCCTCGACCCTGCTGGTGTGCGTGCCGATCGCCGTGGTCTCCACGGTGCTGTTCTCCACGACCATGGGCCTGCCCCTGCTGGACGTGATGGACAAGTGGGCCAACGAGTACGGCATCGTCGCGGCGGCGCTGGTCTGCTCGCTGATCGTCGCCTTCGTGGTGCGCGGAATGCCCACGCTGCGCGATCACCTGAACTTCCGCGGCTCCTTCCACATCGGTCGCTGGTGGTACGCGTGCGTGGCGATCATCGCGCCGCTCGTGCTCGGTGTCTCTCTGATCATCAGCACCGTCAGCCTGCTCTCGGCCGACGGTACCTACGAGGGCTACCCGGGCTGGTTCGTGCTCACCTTCGGCTGGCTGATGGCCATCGGCCTCGTGGTGGTCGCGGTGGTCCTCTCGCTGATCCCGTGGCCGGCCGGCTCGAACCTCTACAAGGCCGACTCCGACGGCCACCCGATCGCCCCCGAGATCGTCTCCGGCAAGGGCCTGGTGACCACGCCCGAGGCGACCACGCCGCACGAGCTGCGCTCCGCCGGACTCTGAGGTGCGAAATGCCGGGCGGCGATCCGCCCGGCACCTCGTCCCCGGCGAGCTGCACTCGGCTCCTCCCCGCACCACCACCCCTCGCCCCGTCTTCCGCTGGCACCGCGCCGGCCCGCACGACTCACCGCCGGTCCCGCGCCGGCCCGTCCCCTAGGAGGGATCATGTCCGTCCCCGCCATCGTCATGATGATCGTCGCGATCGTCACCGTCTGGGGCGGCCTCGTCGCCGCCGTCGTCAGCCTCCGCAGCCACCCCGAGGCGCCCGAGGAGGACTGACCTCGGCCGAAGGCCTCCCCCACGGGTGAACCTGTCGATCCACCTGAGCGGCTGACCCGGCCGGTCGGACCCGTCGGCCGCACCGGCCGACTGATCGCCCGGCCGGACCTGTCGACTACAGGCGCAGGGGTGACCGCCATGCCTGTACAGGCGTGCTGGTCGCCCCTGCGCCGGTTCCTGACCATCCCTCCCCCACCCGGCGCGCCGCGGGCAGCACCCGCGCAGCCGGTACAGCAGGCATCCGCCCGCCGGCACCCGGCTCGGGCCCGACGAGGCGTCAGCCGAGGTCGAGCACCCGGCGAAGCTCTGCGAAGGCCTCCGGGACCACGCTGAAGTGCGCGAACCGGCCCTGCCCCCGCTCCGCCCCGAAGGGACCCCTCATGAGCACTCCTCCCGCCGTCCGCCCCTCCGTCCTCTTCGTCTGCGTGAAGAACGGCGGCAAGTCCCGGATGGCCGCCGCGCTGATGGAGCACCGCGCCGGCGACGCCGTCGAGGTGCACTCGGCCGGCACCCGTCCCGGCGATGCGATCAACGCCCTGTCCGTGCAGGTGATCGCCGAGGTCGGCGCCGACATGTCCGGAGGCACCCCCACCGCGATCGATCCGGAGCTGCTCGCCCGCGTCGACCGGGTGGTGGCGCTCGGAGAGGAGGCCGTCGTCGAGCCGGTCTCCGGCATGCACGGCACGATCGAGACCTGGGTGACCGACGAGCCGTCCCTGCGCGGCATCGACGGCGAGGAGCGGATGCGGCTGGTGCGCGACGACATCGACCGACGGGTCGAGTCGCTGATCGCGGAGCTGCTGCCCGTCGACGTCTGAGGCGCCGTCCTCGTCCGTCGCGGGCACGGATCCTGCCCCGCTCACCCGAGCCAGGGGATCCTTCCGCCGAGCGGGAAGGCGGCGACGACCAGCACCGCGGTGGCCAGGAGCACCGCGAGGTCCAGCACCGAGACGCGCAGGTAGGCCAGGCGCAGCGAGCGTCCGGCAGGGTTCGAGGCACCGTAGGTGAAGCCGCGCGTCTCGAGCGCCTCGACCGTCGTGCGCACGTTCTTGGCGGTGTTGAGCATGATCGGGTAGAACGCGGTGACGGCGAGGACGCACCACTGCCACACCACCCGCCAGCCCAGCAGGCCCGGCCTGTCCACCGGAGCGTGGCGCAGGCGCTGTCCCTCGAACACGGTCACGTACTCGTCCACCAGGATCGGCAGCATCCGGTAGCCGTAGCTGACGCCGAAGGCGAGCAGCTCGGGGGCGTGGAACCACAGCAGCGCGTCGGAGAGCTTCTCCGGGTCCAGGGACACGAAGGCCGCCATCGAGGCCATGGAGACGGCGCCGAGCTTGAGGTTCAGCTCGGCGAGCGCGACGAGGGTGTCGAGGTTCCCGCCGAACAGGAACGACGCCGCGAACAGGCCGATCACGTTGCCGAGCAGGCCGATGAGGAACAGCCCCAGCACCAGCGGCCCCACCCGGGCGAGGGCCACGGAGACGACGCCGAGCGCGAAGAGCACCAGCAGCACGCCGGTGTCATGGGTGAGCCAGGGCGCGATCGCCATCAGCAGGTACCAGGCCAGCACGATCCGCGGATCCATCCGCGAGAAGAGCCCGCCGCGGGTGGAGTACGCGGTGCGCAGCAGCTCGAGCCGGATCCAGTCGACGCTGAGCACGTCGTGGGTCTTGCGCGCCATCAGCGCACCTCCTTCGCGGTGGGGCCGACGGGGACGGCCGGCGCGGTGGGGCCGACGGGTTCGGCCGACGGGTCCAGCTCCGCGGGTGCAGACGGCGGTGCGGGCGCTGCCGGCGGGGCGGACTTCCGAGCGGCTCCCGCGGGCTCCGGCAGCCATTCCCGCAGCTCGGCCGCGGTCAGCGGCAGGGGATCCAGGCCCAGCTCGAGCGCGATGCGCGCGGCCTGCGGCGGGACGAGCCGGGTGCGGGCGGTGAGCTCGAGGCGGGAGAAGAGCTCGCGCGGGGTGACGTCGGCGAGCACGGCTCCCTGGTCGAGGACCAGCACGCGGCTCGCCCAGGTGGCGACGAGCTCCATGTCGTGGGTCGCGACGACGGCGCAGCGCACGGTCTCGGCGAGCGCGGCGAGCATGGCGGCGACGTCGTCGCGGGAGCGGATGTCGAGGCTCGAGGTCGGCTCGTCCAGCAGCAGCAGGGAAGGCCGCATGGCCAGGCCGATGCCGAGCGTCGCGCGGCGCTGCTGCCCGCCGGAGAGGGAGCGGCCGTCGCGGCCTGCGAGGGCGGAGAGCCCCACCTCGTCGATGATCCGGTCGACGATCGCGTCCGCGTCGGGCACCTTCCGCCCGCGCGGGAACAGGGCGATGTCCTCGCGCACGGTGTCCTTGAGGAACATCTGCTGGGGGTGCTGGTAGAGGTAGGAGACGTGGTCGGCCATCTTCGCGGCCGAGCGAGTGCGAGTATCGATCCCGTCGACCGTGACGGTGCCGGCGCGCGGCACGATCAGGCCGGTCAGCAGCTTCATCAGCGTGGTCTTGCCGGCGCCGTTGGTGCCGACCAGCGCCACGCGCTCCCCCGCCCGGAGGTCGAGGTCGAGGTCGTCGAGCACGGTGGAGAGGTCGCCGGCGACGGAGCGGTAGCCGTGGCGGACCCCGCGCAGCGTGGCGACGACCTCGGCGGGCGCAGCGGACCCGTCGGCCGGTCGGTCGGCCGCAGCGTGCGCAACACGCATCGGCGGCCCCGTCACGGGTCGGCGGTCG
>NZ_KV788728.1:0-11752 GCF_001807385.1 Brachybacterium sp. HMSC06H03
GGCCGCTCCCCCGCCCCGGCGTCGGCGGCCTCGGCGCGGCGGGCCCGCTGCGAGCCCAGCTCGACGACGGCGACCCCGGCCGCGATGAACAGGATCCCGCTGATCTTCAGGGCACCCAGCGACTCCCCGAACAGGACGGCCGACGCGCCGGCGGTGAGCACCACCCCGATCGCTCCCCAGAGCCCGTAGGCGACGCCGAGGCCCATGCCGCGGCGGAGCACCTGGGTGAGCAGGGCGAAGGTGAGCACATAGCCGACGACCACGACGACGTACAGCGCAGGCAGGTCGAGGGCGCCGCGCAGGGAGAGCGTCGCCGTGACCTCGGCGAGGATCGCGGCGGCGAGCAGCAGCCAGGTCGTCATCGCGCCTCCCCTCCGGCCGTCGCCTCCTCCAGCAGCGCGGCGGCGAGGGAGCGCAGGCGCTCCGCCTCCTCCCCCACCTCGTCGAGCAGGCCAGCGGCGCGGTCGAACCAGAGCCCGTCGGCCATGAGCCGCACGGCGAGCAGCCGTGCGCGGCGGTCCGCGGCGGCACCGGCGGGCACGTGCAGCCAGGTCTCGACCTGCTCCTGCCAGCGCTCGGTGAGCGTCACGCGCAGGTGCGGGTCGGCGAAGATCACCAGGTCCGCGGCGGAGAGGGCGGCCGTGCAGGCCCAGTCGAGATAGGCGAGGTGGCGCTGGTCCGCGGGCGCCTCTGCCAGGTCGGCCGGCGCGTCGGCCAGGTCGTCCGCGGCCCCCGGGTGGCGGGCGGCGACCTGCGCGAGCAGCTCCCGCTCGTAGCGCGCCGCCATCCGATCGAGGATCGCGCCGAGCAGCTGCTCCTTGGTGGAGAAGTGGTACATCAGCCCGGGCTTGGTGACGCCGGCGGCGCGAGCGGCGGAGTCCAGGGTCAGCGTGCCATCGGCGCCGAGGTGGGCCTCGGCGGCGTCGAGCATCGCCTCGCGCGCTGAGGGGCGGTGCGCGGGGCGTGAGGGCGGTGTGGAGCGCGCGGGTGCCATGGGACCTCCGAGGTCGAGGGGAACGCCCGTTACTTTACTGACCGGATGGCCAAGTGACGCAAGCGTCGCCGGGCGTCGAAGTGCTCGCATCGCGCGGCGTGCAGCCTGCCCGCGCGGCACCACATGGGCCGTGTCATCCGCCTCGGCATGCGTCCCGAGCACGCCTCTTGACCACGGAGCATGCTCGACGCACGGCCGCTCACTCCCCCGGCGCAGGGCCTGCGGGCGATCCTGGCGGCGCACGGAGGCTTCTCGGCGTGATACCAGAGCGGTATCATCCGGTCATGGCCATGACTCTGCGACTCACCGATGACGACGAGAAGATCCTCGCCGAGCTCGCCCGCGAGGAGGGCGTCAGTCGGCAGGAGGCGACGGTCCGCGCGATCCGCGAGGCGGCGGCACGACGAGGCCACGAAAAGGCGGTGCAGGACCTGTCCCTGCGTGCACGCACCCGCTACGCCGATCTCCTCGACCGCCTCGCGCAGTGACCCCGGTCCGCTATCTGACCCTCGAGGACCTGCTGACTCTGGTCGACGACCTCCGGGTCGGTCCGGTGCGTGATCTGGGCCTCCTCGAGTCCGCAGCGCATCGCCCCACGACCACCCTCTGGGGCGCGGAGGCCTATGACGGGCTCGATCTGAAGGCCGCGGCGCTCCTCGAGTCCATCGTCCGCACCCACACGCTCCTCGACGGCAACAAGTGCCTCGGATGGCTGGCCATCGTGGTCTTCTTCGGCCTGAACGATGTCGACCTCGACGCGCCCGATGATGCGGCCTATGAGCTGGTCATCGCCGTATCCACAGGACAGATGCCCCTCGAGGAGGCAGCGGAGGCGATCGCGGCCTGGCACTGAACCATCGTGCACTCCCTCAGAGCCGGATCATTCCGGCGCGGGGGCCCAGCGGGCGATCTGCGCGGCGAGGTGCCCGGCGCCGTAGCCGTTGTCGATGTTGACCACGCCGATGCCCGGCGCGCAGGCCGAGAGCATGGTGAGCGCCGCGGTGACGCCGCCGGCGGCGACTCCGTAGCCGACGGAGGTGGGCAGCGCGACCACGGGTGCGGGGATCTGCCCGGCGATCACGGTGGGCAGCGCCCCGTCCATCCCGGCGGCGACGACCACACAGGCCGCCTCCCGCAGCTCGGGCAGTCGGGACTGCAGGCGGTGCAGCCCCGCGATGCCGATGTCGGCGATGAGCTTCGTGGGCCGGCCGAGGTGACGGGCGGTGAGCTCCGCCTCGCGCGCCACGGGCAGATCGCTCGTGCCGGCGCAGGCCACGATCACCAGACCCCCGCTCGGCGCGGGCGGCGCGGCGGGCCAGGCGAGGAAGCGGGCCGACGGATCGTGGGAGGCGTCCGGCAGGGCGGCGAGCACGGCCTCGGCGCGGGCCTCGTCGGCGCGCGTGAACAGCACCGGTCCGAGGTCCTCGCGCCCCTCGGCATGCAGACGCGCGTAGGTCGCGGCGATCTCGCGCACCTGCGCGACGCTCTTCGCGTCGCAGAGCACGGCCTCGGGCGCGCCGCGGCGGGAGGCGCGGTCGAGGTCCAGGTCGAGAAAGCCCTCGATTCGACCGGCCCCGTCGGCCGCCCCCGGCCCGTCGGCCGGCGCCTCAGCCACGCGCGGACTTCCCGACGATCTGCAGGGAGAACAGTCCCGAGCGGATGCCGTCGAGGTCGATGGTGACGTGCTGGAAGCCGGTCTCCTTGCCCGCGGCGACGAGCGCCTCGCGGATCGCGGGCTCCATCGCGCGGGGCAGCTCGTCGGTGGGCAGCTCGATGCGGCCCACAGCGCCGTGGTGGCGCACCCGGCAGTCGCTGAAGCCCTGCTCGTAGACGGCGTCCTCGAGGTCGTCGATCTGGCGCAGCTTCTCCGGGGTGACCTCCTGCCCGAAAGGGATGCGGGAGGCGAGGCAGGGGGCGGCGGGCTTGTCCGCGACGGGCAGGGACAGCTGCCGCGCCACCTCGCGGACCTGCGACTTCGTCATGCCGACGACGGACAGCGGCCGCAGCACCCGGTGCCGGGTCGCGGCGCCGGCGCCGGGGCGGTCGTGGCGGGTGGCGTCGTCGGCGTTCTCGCCGTAGGCGACCGCGTCGAGCTGCTGCTCGCCGACGACGTCCTCGCCGATGCGGGTGAACAGCTCGTCCTTGCAGTGGAAGCACCGGGCGCCGTCGTTCTTCTGGTAGTCGGGGTTCTCGCCCTCGTGGGTGGGGACCTCGACGACCTCCGCGCCGATCACGCGCGCGACCTGGTGGGCGAGGCGCCGCTCGCGCCGGGCGAGGGACGGGGAGACGCCCAGCAGCGCGACGACGTTCTCGGCGCCGAGCGCGCGCACGGCGAGCGCGAGAAGGGTCGCGGAGTCGACGCCGCCGGAGTATGCGACGCCGAGCCGCTGCACGCCTGCGAGCTCGGCGGAGACCCCATCGGCGAGCTCGCGCGCCTCGCCGCGCAGGGCGTCCGGGGTCATCTCCTCGGCCTCGAAGCCGGGGTGGCCGGGCGCGAACAGCGAGGTGGGGGCCGACGGGGCGGTGCCGAGGGTCAGAGGGACGGGCTTTCTCAGGCTGGTCACGCGGCCTGCTCCTCCGCCCCGTCGCGCCCGGCCCCGTCGCGCTCGGAGGCGAGCCGGAAGAGCACCTCGCCGGCGTGGTCGATGACGAGCGTGTCGGGGTCCTCCCGCAGCGCCTCGATGTCGAGGGAGGCGGGGTCCATGTACAGCACGTTGTGCGCCTCGGTCTCCTCCTTGGAGATGGAGGTGGCGAAGTAGCGGTTCACGCGCTGCTTCTCCTCCCCCGTCTCGGGGTCGTAGGTGCCCAGGCCCGTGACGTGCGTGGAGTGGGCGAGCTCGCCCCAGGGGTGGTCCTTGAACCGGTCCCACTGCTTCGTGAAGTACTCGATGTTGTGGTACCCGATCTCGCGGATGCCGGGGTGCATCGCGGCGACCTCGGTGATGTGCGGGGCGTAGATGATCACGTCGCCGCCGTCGGCGCAGACGGGCTCCGACTTGTAGAAGCCCTTCGCCCCGGTCCACATGTCCTCGTACATCTCCGGGACGAGGGCGACGATCCGCTTATAGGGCTTCTCGACGTAGGTGATGTGGGTCTGCGCGGAGATCTTCGCCATCGCCGCCCAGGCGGCCTGCGGGTCGCCGAACGCGATCGCGCCGAGGTCCGCTCCGCCCTCGGCGACGTCCATGGTGAAGGCGAGCTTCTCGGTGGGGATGAGGTCGCTCGCGGCGTCGATGAGCTGGCGCACGGGGGTGATGCCGAGGGTGCCGATGATGCGGCTGGCGGTGATCAGCGCACCCACCCAGTGGGAGATGTCGATGACGTCGTGCACCGAGCAGCCGGGGAAGAAGTACTTGTTGCCGCCGGAGAAGCCGACGACCTCGTGGGGGAAGACGGGGCCGACGATCAGGTTCACGTCGGACTCGACGCAGAGCTTGTTGATCTGCACGTTCATGGGGATGTCGGTGAGCAGCCCTCCGGTGAGCTCGGCGATCTGCTCGGCGGGGATGACGCCGAGGTCCGCGATCTGGGAGGGGTCGTCCCAGGCATGGTTCAGGACCGTCCACTCCGGGTACGTCGCCTTCGCTCCGCGCTCGGTGGAGCCGAGCAGCTGGTCGATGGCCTGCTCGCTCATCGCGGCGTGGGTGCCGAGCGCGATCAGCACGGTGACGGAGGAGGCGCGGCCGGCGAGCGCGTCGTGGATCGCGGGCAGCACCTTGGGGAGAGGGACGGAGCGGGTGCCGTCCGGGATGATCAGGCAGACGCTCTTGCCGTCGAGGTCCTGGCCGGCGAGCTGCTCGGCGACGAAGCCGGCGATCTGCTCCTCGGTGAGGATGCCTCCCGGGCCGCCGAGGAGGGCGGCCCGTTCGGCCAGGCCCTGGGGGATCGGGTGGATCGTGGGCTGCTGGGGCGCCGTCGTCTCGCTCATGGCTCCATCATCCCCTCCCTGCTCGCACGGCACCATGAGATGACGCCGGTTGCCACCGGATCCCCAGGTCCTCGGGCGATCGGGCCTCAGTCCCTGCGGCCCCTCCGGCCGACGGCCGCCGCACCGGTCGCGGCGAGGGTCGACATGCCGGTCTCGAGCCCTACCCGACGCCCGGTGCGCACGAGCACCCAGCCCACGGCGACCACCATCAGCAGCTGCAGCGCGTATGCGCCCGGCCCGGTCAGGAACCGGGCCATGTCGATCGACGAGGGAGCGTTCGAGAACGACGAGACGAGGAGCTTCTGGCTCGACCATGCCGACCTGGGCTGCATCGGCCTGGTGCGCCTCGAGGACCTCGAGGACCCCACTCCCCTGTTCGACCTGCGCCTGGCCGAGGAGTACCGCGGCAAGGGGCTGGGCGTCGAGGCGCTCCGCGCGGTCACGCGCCACGTCTTCGAGCACTTCGGCGAGGTGACGCGCTTCGAGGGCCGGACCCGGGAGGACAACCTCGCGATGCGCCGCACCTTCGTGCGCTGCGGCTGGGTGAAGGAGGCCCACTACCGCGAGTCCTGGCCCGTCGAGGGCGGTGCACCGCTGGCGTCCGTCGCCTACGCGACCCTGCGTCGCGACTGGGAGAGCGGCACGACGACGCCGGTGCCCTGGGAGGAGCCCGGGCTCTGAACCGTCCGGCTCGAAGCGCACGCGGGCCCGTGGTCGATCACCCAGCTGGCCACCGATCCGGAGGCCACCGCGTTCTGGCGCCGAGCGACCCCGGTCCCGTTCGAGGAGACGGTGCAGGCCGACTGGATCGTCGAGCAGAGGTTCACGATTGACCGGCCGTGACCGCGTCACCCCTGGCCGGGGGCCTCCTCGGGGATCTCGATCGTGCCCTCGACGGAGACGGGGAAGGGCGGGGCATAGGCCGTCTCCCACAGATGCCCGTCGGGGTCGGCGAAGTAGTCGGCGTCGAGCAGCTCGCCAGCGGGCAGATCGGCGATCAGTCCTGCGGCGGCGCCGTCGCAGAGGGTCACGAAGGACCGGTCATAGGCCTCGGCGGCAGCGGTCCAGCCCATCATGCCTCCAGCGAACCGCACTGCGGCCGCGGGGACGGCGGACACTCGCGAACGGCGCCGCACTGCCCATCAGGGCCCCGCACGGCCCGGCGGCGGAGCACCGCACCACGGCCCCATCTTGCATCCATTGATGCATGCATTAGGATCGCCTCCATGCGCTCCCCCACCCTCCCCTGGCTCGATGACCGCGAGAACCGTCCGATCGCGACGCAGATCGCCGCGAGGACGGGCCGACAGATCGCCACCGGCGAGATCGAGCCGGGCGCGCTGCTGCGTGAGGTCGACGTCGCCGAGGAGCACGGCGCGAGCCGCACCCCGGCGCGCGAGGCGATGCTGCAGCTGGAGACCTGGGGGCTGGTGCGCCTCCTGCCGAAGAAGGGCGCCCAGGTCACGACCCCGACCGCCCGGGAGCGGGAAGAGCTGCTCTCGGTCCGCGCGATGCTCGAGGGGCACGCCGTCTCCCGCATCGCCCCCGACGAGACCCGTCGGTCCTCCCTCGTCGAGGCGCTCGCGCCGGTGCTCGCGGCGCAGGAGGCCGCGACCGATCGTCCCGCGGACTTCGCCGTCCACGACTACGCCTTCCACCTCACCCTCGCCTCCCACGATGGCAACCGCGTGGTCGAGGAGGTGCTGCGCGCGCTCGGACCGCGACTGTTCCGCCTCACGCATCTGGCCGTCCTCTCCCCCGCCGCGGACCTGCCCGCCCTGCACCGCGAGCACATCGAGCTCACCGATGCGGTGGCGCGCGGGGACGTCGGCGGCTTCCGCGAGATGATCGAGGGCCACCTGCATACCGGCCACGATGCCTACTCGGTGGTGTCCGAGTGATGCGCGCACGGATCCCGGCCTGGCTGGCCGTCGCCCCGACGGGCTTCCTCCTCGCCTGGGGCGGCAACCACTTCACGCCGCTGCTGCACGTGTACGAGACCGTCGGCGGCTATGCGCCCTGGCAGGCGAACCTGCTGCTGGGGATGTACGTCGCCGGTCTCGTCCCCGGGATGCTGCTGGCCGCGGGGCTCTCGGACCATCACGGCCGTCGGCCGATCACGATCGCGGGCCTGCTCGCCGGGGCGCTCGGCAGCGTGGTGCTCGCGGCGAGCATGTCGAGCTTCGTGCTGCTGTGCGCCGGCCGCGTCCTCGCCGGGATCGGCGTGGGTGTCGGCATGTCGGTCTGCTCGACCTGGATCAAGGAGCTCTCCTGCGCCCCGTACGACCCGGGCGCGACGCCGACCGCCGGGGCGCGTCGCTCCTCGATGATCCTCACCCTCGGCTTCGCGCTCGGCGCGGGCGTGACGGGCTCGCTCGCCCAGTGGGCGCCGCTGCCGGGGCAGCTGCCCTTCCTCGTCCATCTCGGGCTGTGCCTTCTGGCCGGGATCGCGCTGCTCGCGGCGCCGGAGAGCCTGCCGCGCGAGCTGCGGGCCCGCGGCGCGCTGCGCGATGACCTGAGGGTCTCCTCGGTGAGGCATCCCGTCTTCGCGCGGATCGTGCTGCCGGCCGCGCCGTGGGTGTTCGCCGCCGCCGGGGTCGCCTACGCCATCCTGCCTGCGACGGTCGAGGCGCAGATCGGGGACTCCGCGACGATCTACGCGACGGGCCTGACGGTGCTCACCCTGGGCGTCGGCGCGATCGCCCAGGGCACCGTGGGCCTGATCGACCGCCTCACCCGCGGCCGCGCGCTGGTCGTGGGCCTGAGCGGCATGAGCGCGGGGATGATCCTCGCCGCCGTCGCCGCGGATCTGCGCCGCCCGGTGCTGGTGGTGGGCGTCGCGGCACTGCTCGGCGCGTCCTACGGGGTGTGCGTGGTGGCGGGCCTCGTCATCGCGCAGTCCCTCGCCTCCCCGCGGGAGCTCGCCGGGATGACCGGCGTGTACTACTCCCTCGCCTATCTCGGGTTCCTGCTGCCGACGATCCTCGCCGCCCTCACCCCGGTCCTGCCCTACACGGGAGGCCTCGTGATCGTCGCGGCGGTGTGCGTGCTGTGCCTCGCGACCGTCGCCTGGGGTCTGCGCCGCCCGCTCCCGACGCCGACGGCCGACGCGGTGGAGGACGAGCTCGTCGACCCCGAGGTCGCCTCGGTCGCCGCCTCCTGAGCAGTCCTCACCGCATGGTCGCGGCGAGCTCCGCCTCGCTCAGCGCGCGGTCCGCGAACACCAGGCGCTGGGCCGACGGATCGGGTTGCCGGCGTCGGACCGCGATGGCGCAGCGCGAGCCCGACCTTCCGGGCGACTGCGGCGGAGGCGGGGGTGTTCTCGAGCAGGTAGGCGACCACCGGCAGCTCCGGGCGGCGCTCGCGGGCGGCGTCGACGGCGGCGCGGGCCAGCCCGGTCGCGAACCCGCGCCCCTGCGCCTCGGGCGCGAAGCGATACCCGAGGTTCCAGAACGCGTCCTGCCGCACCGCGCAGCCTCCGTGCCCCACCCGACTCGCCGCGGTGGCGCTCCCGTCGGCCGGACCCGCGCTCCGCCGAACGTGGCCGGACACACGTGGCCGCGCGCCACCCCGCCCCGTACCGTGTCAGAGGCACAAGAAGTGTCGGCGGCGTCCGCGCCGCCTCCCTCCCCTCCTCGGAGCCACCCCTCGATGAGCACGTCCACGCAGCCGACCCACGCCCCCGCGACCACGCGTCGCCGTCCCGGCCTCTCGGCGCGACACCTGCACTTCATCGCCCTCGGCTCCGCGATCGGGACCGGGCTGTTCTACGGCTCGGCCGGCGCGATCCAGGCCGCGGGCCCCTCCGTGCTGCTGGTGTACCTGCTCGGCGGCGCGGTCGTGTACTTCATGCTCCGCGCACTGGGCGAGATGGCGGTGCGGATGCCGATCTCGGGCTCATTCGCCGAGTACACCCGACGCTTCCTGGGCCCCTGGGCCGGGTACATAACCGGCTGGATGTTCGCCTTCGAGATGCTGATCGTGTGCCTCGCGGACCTCACCGCGATCGCGATCTACATGCGGTTCTGGTTCCCGGACACCGCTCAGTGGATCTGGGTGGCCCTGACGCTGCTGATCGTCGGCGCCGCGAACCTCGCGAGCGTGCGCTGGTTCGGGGAGCTGGAGTTCGCCTTCACGATCGTGAAGGTCGCGGCGGTGGTCGCGATGATCGCGGGCGGCGCGGCGATCCTCGCCTTCGGGCTCGAGGATCCCTCGACGCCGACGGGCCTTGCGAACCTCACGGCCGACGGGGGCTTCTTCCCCAACGGGCCCGGCGGGATGATCAGCGCGTTCATCCTGGTGCTCTTCGCCTTCGGCGGCACCGAGATCATCGGCGTGGCCGGCACCGAGGCGGAGGACCCCGCCACGGCCATCCCGAAGGCCGTGAACACGGTCCCGGCGCGAATCCTGCTGTTCTACGTCCTCGCGATCGGGGTGATCCTGCTGCTCACCCCGTGGCAGCAGATCACCGGCGAGGAGTCCCCCTTCGTGCAGATCTTCGACACCCTCGGCGTGAACTGGGCGGCGGCGCTGCTGAACATCGTGGTGATCACCGCGGCGCTCTCCGCGATCAACGCGGACCTCTTCGGCGCCGGCCGCGTCGTCGCCGGCATGGCGCGTCAGCGCCTGGCCCCGTCGGCCCTGTCCCGCACCGTGCGCGGGGTGCCGGTGGTGACCACCGTCGCGATGCTGGGCGTGCTCGTCGTCGGCGTGGTGCTGAACCGGATGCTGCCGGACGAGGTGTTCACGATCGTCGCGTCGCTGGCGACCTTCGCGACCGTGTTCGTGTGGCTGATGATCCTGCTCGCGCAGGTCGCCTCCCGCCGCGGGATGAGCCGGCAGGAGCGGGACGCGCTGCAGTTCCCGGTCCCCTTCTGGCCCTACGGGCAGGCGTTCGCGATCGCGTTCATCCTGTTCACCTTCGGGATCATGGTGTGGCAGTCCGAGTACCACACGGCCCTCGCCGTCGGCGTGGGCTTCACCGTGCTGATGACGCTGCTCTACGCCCTGACCGGCCGGCGGGCCCAGCGCGTCTGACCGCCTCATCCCGCGCAGAGGTCGGTGTCCGCCGTCCTGGTCCCGCGGGGGGCCGACGGAGCGGTGTCGGGCTCCGCCGTCCTCGGGGCGGCGTCCGGCGTGGGCGCTGTCAGCGGCTGCTGGAGGACCCGTCGGCCGCGGCCGGAGCCTGATCGAGCACGAGCTGGAGGAAGGCCAGGTCGAGCCAGCGCCCGAACTTGGTCCCCACCTGCGGCAGCACGCCCACGCGGTCGAAGCCGAAGCGCTCGTGCAGGCGCACGGAGCCCTGGTTCTCCGCATCGATGCCGGCGACCATGACGTGCAGGCCCTGTGCCCGGGCGCGCTCGATCAGCGCGGACAGCAGCGCCGATCCGGTGCCGCGGCCGCGCAGCCCCTCGCGCACGTAGAGCGAGTGCTCGACGGTGTGGCGGTAGCCGTCGTGCGGCCGCCACGGACCGTAGGTCGCGTAGCCGAGCACGATCCCGTCGTCCTCGAGCGCGACGAGCACCGGGAAGCCGCCCGCCTGCCGCTCGGCGATCCACTCGGCGCGATCGGCCGCGTCGACGAGGCGCTCGTTCCAGATCGCGGTGGTGTGTTCGACGGCATGGTTGTAGATCTCGGCGATGCCGCGCGCGTGCTGCGCGGTCGCGTCGAGGATCTGCATCAGGTCCCTCCCGGGGAGACGTGGACCCATCGCCGGGCCGAGAACGCACAGAGCCTACGCCCGTCGGCCCGCGCCCAGCGCCGCCGTCCGACGGGGTGGTCGAAGAAATCGGCGTACAAGACGTACCTGATGTACGCCGATTTCTTCACGCACCTCCGACCTCGGAGGGCGGGTCGGCGACGAACCATCGCCCGCGGATGACCGTCCGCGCCGCGGCCCCGGACCGACGCGCGGAAAGCGGCGATGCCCGTTCACGCGGCGGCCCCGACCGTCTCGCGAGGAGACGGCCGGAGTCCGCGCTCGGCCGCGACAGTCCCGACCCTCAGCGCCGGGCGGCGACCGCCTCGGGGCGCAGGTCCAGGCGACGCAGCAGCTGCGCGTTCAGCGCCACCACGACGGTCGAGGCGCTCATCAGCAGCGCGCCGACGCTCATCGGCATGACGAATCCGATCGGGGCGAGCACCCCGGCGGCGAGCGGGACGGACAGCAGGTTGTACCCGGCCGCCCACCAGAGGTTCTGCCGCATCTTGCGGTAGGCGGCGCTCGACAGCTCGATCACCGACAGCACGGCGCGCGGGTCCGAGGAGGCGAGCACCACCCCGGCGGAGCCGATCGCGACGTCGGTGCCGGCGCCGATCGCGAGGCCGACGTCGGCCCGCGCGAGAGCGGGGGCGTCGTTGACACCGTCGCCGACCATCGCGACCTTGCGACCCTCGTCCTGCAGCGCGGCGACGCGGCTCGCCTTGTCCTCCGGGCGCACCCCGGCGAAGATCCGGTCGATGCCGAGCTCGGCGCCGACGTGCTGGGCGACGTTCTGCGCATCGCCGGTGATCATGACGACCTGGATGTCGCGGGCGTGGAGGGCGTCGATCGACTCGCGTGACTCCTCCCGCACCGCGTCGGCGAGCTTGAGGGCGCCGACGGACTCGCCGTCACGCAGCACGTGCAGCACGATCGCGCCCTCCTCGCGCCAGGCGGGGGTCTCCTCGAGCTCGGCGGCGCCGGTCTCCTCGAGGAGGCGCGGCCCACCCACACGGATCTCGTGCCCGTCGACCTGCGCGCTCACGCCGAGCGCGGGGGCGGAGGCGACCTCGGAGGCGGCGGGGACGGAGACCCCGTCGGCCGCGGCGCGCTCGCGGATCGCGCCGGC
>NZ_KV788729.1:0-18105 GCF_001807385.1 Brachybacterium sp. HMSC06H03
CAAAAGCCACCACTCAAAGGGACTTGACCAATGCCAACGGCGTCGACGGAGGCCTGCTGCCGAGGTCAGGCGCATTCCTGGACGGTGGGTAGTGCACCGGAGAGTCACCGGCTGGACCGTATGGAGGCAGAGCTACGTCATCACCTGCGCCGGCCAGGCGGCGCACCCTTTCGAACAGGGAACTGCGCAGGTCAGCGGACCTATGTCCGAATTGTATGGGCGGGAGCTGACAGATGCTCAGGAATTGACCACTGGGCTGAGCCGACGGAGTCGAGTCACCTCATCCGACACCATCCGACGGCCAGGACATGTGCCCTAGACAACGTTGTCGCGCGGGTGGTAGCGTCCACGCCACGCCGATCTGGTGTGCGCGCTCCAACGGTGGAGCGCGCTTCCCACAAGGAGGTAGGGATGATGAAGCGCAGGTTGTTCGCCGCCGGTGCCGCGGTCTCGTTGTTGGCAGGTCTCGTCGCCTGCTCGGACGGTAAGAGTGCAGTGGAGGGCGGTGCAGCGGGAGGCGGTGACGGGGAGGTCAAGTCCGTCGGCCTCATGCTCCAGGACATCTCGAACCCGTTCTTCGCGTCGATGCAGAACTCTCTGCAGGAGACGGCCGAGGCCGAGGGCATCCAGCTCAACGTGCAGGACGGCCGCCAGGACCTCTCGGTCCAGAGCAGCCAGATCGACACCTTCATCCAGCAGGGCGTCGACCTGATCATCATCAACGCCGTCGACTCCGAGGGCATCGGCTCCGCCGTCCAGCGCGCGAAGGACGCGGGCATCACCGTGGTCGCCGTCGACGTGGACGCCACCAACGCGGACGCCGCAGTCACCACGGACAACGTGCTGGCCGGGACGATGGCATGCACCGCGCTCGCCGAGAAGATCGGCGGCGAGGGGAACATCCTCATCCTCGAAGGCACCCCGACGACGGCTCCGCGTGAGAGGGTCGAGGGCTGCGAGGAGGTGCTCGCCTCGGACTTCCCGGACATCACCGTGGTCGGGAAGCAGGCGACCACGAACGATCGCGCCACCGGGCTCTCCGTCGCCACCGACCTGCTCACAGCAAACCCGGACGTGCAGGGGATCTTCGGGATGAACGATCCCGTCGCGCTCGGCGCGGACCTCGCCCTGCAGCAGGCGAAGCGGGACGGCGTCGTTGTGGTCGGTGTGGACGGGTCGCCCGAGGCGGTTGAGGCGATGACCGGCGGGGACACCAGCCTTTGGGCCACTCCCGCCCAGGATCCCGCGGGCATGGTGGACGAGGCCTACCGGATCGGTGTGGACATCGCCGCGGGCAACGAGCCCGAGGAGCGTGTGACGTTGCTGGATCCCAGCCTCGTGACGATCGACACCGTCGGAGAGTACGAGGGTTGGTGAGCCCCAGCAGGCTGAGAGCGGAGCGGATCCATGACATTGGAAGCTTCTGACACCGCCCTGCTGCGCGTGGACTCCATCTCCAAGGCCTTCGGCGCCACCCAGGCGCTGAAGAACGTCAGCTTCGACGTACGCCCTGGAGAGGTCCACGCGCTCATGGGCGAGAACGGCGCCGGCAAGTCCACCCTGATGAAGATCATCTCGGGGATCCACCAGCCCGACGGCGGGGAGATCTACGTCAACGGCGAGCCCGCCGGATTCGACGGGCCGCGCGAGGCACAGGCCGCGGGCATTGCGATCATCCACCAGGAGCTGAACGTCATCCCCGAGATGACCGTGGCGGAGAACCTGGTCGTCGGCCGCGAGCCCACGAACCGGTTCGGGGTCCTGGACCGCAAACGAATGCGCGCGGACGCCGCCGAGAAGCTCGCCCGCGTGCACGCGGAGATCTCCCCGACCGCGCTGATGGGCAGCCTCAGCGTGGGGATGCAGCAGATGGTGGAGATCGCTCGCGCGGTCGCCGAGGATGCCCGCGTCCTCGTCCTGGATGAGCCAACGGCCGCGCTCTCGCGCTCGGAGAGCGACCGGCTGTTCGAGCTGATCCGTTCGATGCGGGCCGATGGCATGGGGCTGGTCTACATCAGCCACCGCATGGAGGAGGTCTGGGAGCTATCCGACCGGATCACCGTCTTCCGGGATGGGGCGCTCGTGACGACCGTGGACCGTGGTGAGCTCACGCCGTCCCAGGTCGTCAACAGGATGGTCGGCCGGGACGTCGACGATCTCTACGTCCGCTCCGATCGGGAAGTGGGCGAGACCGTCCTCTCGGTGCGCGGGCTCACCGACGGCCGGAAGGTCGGTCCCGCCGATCTCACCGTCCGCGCGGGAGAGATCGTCGGGATGGTCGGGCTGATCGGTGCCGGACGGACCGAGTTCGCACGGATGATCTACGGCGCCGATCGACGGGCGGCGGGCGACATCCGGATCGGCGAGAAGTCCTTCTCGCCGAGCAGTCCGACGAAGTCGATCCGACGAGGCATCAGCCTCCTGCCGGAGAGTCGCAAGGCGCAGGCGCTATTCCTCGAGATGTCCGTCGCGGACAACGAGTCGGTCTCGGTGCTGGATAAGTTCTCCCGGATCGGCGTCATCTTACGGAAGACGCTGCACCGCAACGTCAAGTCCACCGCTGACCGGCTGAACGTCAAGACCAGCTCCCTGGCCGCTCCGATATCGAGCCTATCGGGCGGCAATCAGCAGAAGGTCGTGCTGGGCAGGGCGCTGCTCCAGGGACCGGACGTCATCATCCTCGATGAGCCCACACGGGGTGTGGACATCGGGGCGAAGAACGAGATCTACCGGATCATCGACGAGCTCGCCCGCTCCGGGAAGGCCGTCGTGCTGATCTCCTCGGATCTCCCGGAGGCCCTGGGTATCTCGGATCGGCTCGTCGTGATGAGGCAGGGACAGATCGTCGCCGAGCTGGACGCGCGAAGCGCCACGGAGGAGCTCGTCATGGCCCACGCCACGGGCGTGTACGGAACGGAAGAATGATGGATACGAACTCAATTGCTCCTGCACTGCCGACCGATGCCGCGATCCCCCGGAAGCAAAGGGTGGCCCGGCAGGTCGTCCTGTGGTGGGACCGCGTCGGCATCTTCGCGGTGCTGATCCTCCTGATCGTGCTCATGGCCGTCGTGGCCGACAACTTCTTCACAGTGAGCAACGGGCTCAACGTCGCCCGCACCGCGTCGATCAACGCGATCCTCGCCGCCGGCATGACGCTGGTCATCCTCACCGCCGGCATCGATCTGTCGGTCGGTTCGATCCTGGCCATCGCGGGCGTCTCCAGCGTCATGCTGCACACCGCCGGGGCACCGATGATCATC
Source organism: Brachybacterium sp. HMSC06H03 (assembly GCF_001807385.1). Lineage (NCBI taxonomy): Bacteria > Bacillati > Actinomycetota > Actinomycetes > Micrococcales > Dermabacteraceae > Brachybacterium > Brachybacterium sp. HMSC06H03. The sequence continues at coordinate 3,261 of NZ_KV788729.1, forward strand.
GCGGTGCTAGGCGGGATCGCGGTGGGCGCGCTGGCCGGGTTCATCAACGGCGGGCTGGTCGCCTGGCTCGCGTTGCCCGCCTTCATCGTGACACTTGGGTCGATGACCTATCTACGCGGCACCTCATACGCACTGCTGGGCGGGATGCCGCTGACCGCGAACGATCTCAGCTTCTCGATCCTGGGAAACGGTTATGTTGCGGGGATCCCGACCCCCGTGGTGCTGATGCTCGCCGTCTACGCCTCATTCTGGTTCCTCCTCGAACGCACCCGGTTCGGCCGGCAGGTGTACGCCGTGGGCGGCAACCCGGAGGCCGCTCGCCTCGCGGGGATCAACGTGAAGTCGGTGCTCGTGCGCGTCTACATGATCGCGGGGGCGACCGCCGGCCTCGCGGGGATCATCTTCTCCGCACGGGTCCTGAGTGCTCAGCCGACGGCGGGCGAGTCCTACGAGCTCGACGCGATCGCCGCCGTGGTCCTCGGCGGGACCTCGCTGGCCGGCGGCAGGGGAAGGATCATGGGCACCCTCATCGGGGCGCTGATCCTCGGCGTGCTGACCAACGGTCTGGTGCTGATGAACGTGCCGTTCTTCTACCAGCTCGTCATCAAGGGGCTCGTGATCGTTTTCGCCATCGCCCTGGACAGTTTCCGGAGGCTCGGCCAGAAGCAGTGAGGCCCGGACCTTCCTGCCCTCGGAGGTCCGCCCCCTTTCGCCGGCTCGGCGAGAGGGGCGGACCTCATACGTCGGCAGAGGGGCCGAGGGGCCGTACCTCACGCACGGAGGCCGGCAGTACCGCGCGGCGGGTCTCGGTGCCGCCTCGAGTGATGCGCTGGAAGAGGGCGTTCGCGGCGATGTGCCCCAGCTCGAAGCCGTCGGTCTCGACCAACACCACGGGCAGGGGCAGCAGCTCGACGTCTTTCTCCGTCCCGAACGCGGCGACGAGTACGTCCTGCCGGCCGCGGGTGAGGAGCTCGCGGACACAGCCGAACAGGATCTCGCTACTGCCGCAGAGGATCGCCGTCGGCGGGTTCGGCGAGTCCAACAGGTGCCCGACGGTCTCGGCGGCGACATCGCGGGTCATGATCCCTGCGATGCGCGGGGCCTGGGAGCGCAGATGCCCCGCGCGCCGGAGCGCGGCGTCCACCCCGAGGTGCCGCCCACGCATGGTCGGAATCGTCATGCTGCTGTAGAGGTGGGCGATGCGTCGGTGCCCGTGCGCGATGAGCGTGGACATCGCCTTGTCCGCGCCGTCGACGTCGTCGTGGACGACGGCGTCCTCCCCCGGTACGTCACGGTCGACGAAGAGACGGGGAATCCCGCGGAACGTCGCGGACGCGAGGGCGCTGTAGTCCCCGCCGGTGGCCATGACGAGGAGCCCGTCGATCCCCCGTCGCGCCAGCTCCTCCGCGACGAGGAGGTCCTCCCCGCTCGACTCGGACTCCTCCGTGCTCGCGGTGATCACCTGGGCGGAGTGTCGGCGCGCCACGGTGGAGATCCCGGCGAAGATGTCTGCACTGTGCACGCGGGAGAGGTCCTTCGCGATGAAGCCGATCGTGCGCGGAGAGGTGCCCGACTTCAAGTGGGAGGCTAGGTAGTTCGGCCGATACCCGAGCTCCTCGATCGCCTCGCGGACCCGCTGGGCCATCTCGGGATTGACCGTCGCCACCCCGTTGGTGACCCGGGAGACTGTTTTGATGCTGACCCCGGCCGCTCGAGCGACGTCGGTGATGGTCACTCTGCGCGACGAGCTCGGTGCCGGCAAACGACTCCCCTTCCTCCGCACACTCGCGGCCCCGGCCGCGAGCTCCCGATCTGGTGATCGCGTGATCGTATCCCGGCACGTCACACGGAGGAGGCCGCAGCGAGTTCCTCCGCCGTCACCTCCCGCTGCTGGATCCACCGCTGGGCGACGGTGGTCGCGAAATCACCCGTCGCCGTCGGTGAGAGACCGGCAGCGAGCCCGTAGAGCAGCCCGGCGGTCGCCGCGTCGCCGGCGCCGTTGGTGGTGGCGATCTCGTCGCACTCCTTGGCCGGGACGAACACGGTGACGTCGGCCCATTCCGTCCCGAGGCTCTGGAGGACACGGCCGCCCTGGGTGAGTCGTTCCGCGCCTGCGGTGCGGAGCAGGAGCCCGTCCTCGCCAGCGGAGACCATCACGACCGCGACACCCTTGGCGATGAGCTCATCGGCGAGGGCGATCAGGTCCTGCTCTGAGGTGACCGGTCCGCTCTCCAGGGCGGAGGTCAGGTCGTCGACGCTGGGCGACATCACGTCGACCTCCGTCAGGGCGCGGTCGAGAATACCGTGCCAGTCCAGGCGGCCGATCGCGGAGTCGGGGTCGACCACAGCGAGGTCCAGCGAGGTCGTGACCCCCTCGCCGCGGGCGCGGCGCATCACGTTCTCCAGCGGGGCACCGCCTTCCGTCAGCAGCCCGGGGACCAGCGAGGGATACCCCACGTGGAGGAGGTCAGTCCCGTCGGTCTCGACGAACCTCCCGTCGAAGCTCCGGTTTGCGCCCGTGTGATGCCAGAAGGTGCGGTTCATCCCGGCCGGCTCGATGACGACCGAGTAGGAGGTGTGGGCTTCCGGGCTTCGGAGGATCCCCTCTGTCCGCAGGCCCATCCTCTCCACCTCCCGCAGGACGATTTCCCCGAAGTCGTCCTCTCCGATGGCGCCCCAGAGCTTCGGGGCGAGCCCGAGCCCGGTGAGCGCGGCGCCGACATTGACGATGCAGCCGCCGGGCCGCGAGGCCATCCCTCCGATGTCGTAGAGGTTCCCGGGCAGCATGCCGATGCCGAGGGGAAGTGCGGGAGTCAGGTCCAGGCAGATATGCCCGGCGACGGCGACGTTGTACAAGAGGCTCTCCTTTGTGCGTCTCGGTCCCCCATGATCCGCCCGCGCCCTGAGCGGCGCCACGAAGAGGACGGACCCATTCTAGACAACGTTGTCTCGCATCGCTAGCATCGTCACCACCGGAGGGCGACCGAACCGCCGGGACCGTCGGGAGAGCGTGCTTCCGCAGGACGGACACGCCTCCCCACCGCGAAGCGAGGAGTGGACACATGGACGTGTACAGGCTGAACCGATTCTTCAATCCGGCCTCAGGGCGAGTGCTCGATGTGGCGATCGACCACGGGTTCTTTGGCGAGAGGAGCTTCCTCGACGGCACGGAGAACATCACCCACGCGATCGACGTGCTCGTCGACGCCGCGCCCGACGCGATCCAGCTGACCCCTGGGCAGGGCCGCCTCCTCCAGCAGCGCCCGGGCAAGGACAAGCCCGCCTTCGTGATGCGCACCGACATCGCCAACGTGTACGGCGTCCCGCTGGACGAGCACCTCTACAGCCACCACTTCGAGGACGCCGTCGAGCGCGCCGTGCGGCTCGATGCCGCCGTGGTCGTCGCGAACCTGATGCAGCTCCCGGGGCGGCCCGAGATCCGCGAGGCGAACATCCGCAGCATCATGGCGCTCAAGAGCACCTCCGAGCGCTACGGCATGCCCCTCATGATCGAGCCGCTCGTCATGCGGGACAACTCGGAGAACGGCGCCTACCAGGTCGACGGCGACGTCGCGAAGATCGAAACCCTAGTCCGCCAGGCCGTCGAGCTCGGGGCTGACCTGATCAAGGCCGACTTCAGCTCGAACGCGGAGGACTACCACCGCGTCATCGAGATGGCCGGCGACATCCCCGTCCTGGTCCGCGGCGGGGGGCGCACCTCCGACAGGAAGCTCCTGGAGCGGACCCGGGTCGTGCTCGAGCAGGGCGCGAAGGGGCTCGTGTACGGCCGGAACATCGTCCAGCACCGCGACCCGGCCGGGATCACCCGTGCCCTCATGGCGATGCTGCACGAGGACGCCGACGTCGAGACCGCACTGTCGATGATCGACACGGGAGAGCAGGCATGACGCAGGAGGTGAAGATCGGGATCGTCGGCGCGGGCCTCATGGGCCGCGAGATCGCCAGCGCGATCCAGCGCTGGCCCGCCCTCGTCGACCATCCGGCCACCCCCCGGGTGACCGCCGTGTGCGACATCAACCCCGCAGCCCTGGACTGGTTCCGCCAGCTGCCCTCGATCGAGCTGCTGACCACCGACGTCCAGGAGCTGTACGCCTCGGACATCGACGTGCTCTACATCGCCGTGCGCCACGACCTCCACGCAGAGATGTACAGCGCCGCGCTCGATGCGGGCAAGGACCTCCTCGCGGAGAAGCCCTTCGGCATCAATTCCGAGGCCGCGCAGCAGATCGCGCAGAGCCTCGCCCGCAATCCGGGGCGCTTCGTGCGCTGCTCGAGCGAGATGCCGTTCTTCCCCGGTGCCCAGATGGCGATCGACATCGTCCGCTCCGGCCGCCTCGGCACGATCATCGAGGCGGAGAGCCACTTCTGGCACTCCAGCGACTTCGACCCGGGGAAGCCGATCAACTGGAAGCGTCAGGCGAAGTTCTGCGGTGCCGCCGGGGTCATGAACGATCTCGGCCTGCACGCCCTCCACGTCCCGCTCCGGCTCGGCTGGGCGCCCCGGAGCCTCCTCGCCTGCCTGCAGGACCTCGTCCCCGAGCGGCCCGACGGCGAGGGCGGGCGGGCGCTCTGCGACACCTACGAGAACGCCCATCTGTGGCAGACGATCGACTCCGACGACGGCGCGTTCCCCCTCACGGTGACGATGAAGCGCATTGCCCCCGGGGAGAAGAACACCTGGAGCTTCCGCGCCATCGGGATGGAGGGCGGGGTCGAGTTCTCCACGAAGAACCCGAAGGAGGTGCGCCTCATGACCGTCCAGGCTCTCCCCGGCGGCTCGACGGAGCAGGCGTGGTCCTCGCTCGAAGCGGGCTCGCAGTCGGTGTGGCCGACGGTGACTGGCGGGATCTTCGAGACCGGATTCTCCGACGCGATCCTCCAGATGTGGGCGGCTTTCCTCGCCGAACGCGTCGGCGAGCTGGGTGATCGCTTCGGATGCGTTACCCCGCAGGAGGCGCTGGCCACCCATGCGATCTACGACGCGGCGCAGCAGTCCCATCGCAGCGCGGCCGTCGCTCCGGTGACGCTGTGAGACCCGGGCGAGGAGGCACAGGAGTACAACCGATCGCACTGGGCAGCAACCAGCCGAAGGACCGCTTCTACCGGGGAGGAGCGCGCATCGCGGACTTCCGCGGCGAGGAGCGCGGCGAGGAATTCCAGCCCGAGGACTGGGTCGCCTCATGCACCGAGGTCGCCGGTGAGCCCGGCGTCGGGCTGACCCGCCTCCCGGACGGGCGCTTGCTCCGGGAGGCGATCGCGGAGTCCCCGCAGGAGTGGTTGGGGCCGGACCACTTTGCGGTGTTCGGGACCTCCACGGAGCTGCTCACCAAGCTCCTCGACGCCGGCGAGCGTCTCCCAGTGCACGTACACCCCGATGACGCTTTCGCGAAGGAGTGCCTGGGAGGTCATCACGGGAAGGCCGAGGCCTGGCTCTTCTTGACGGACTCCTCCGCCCATCTCGGCCTGGTCCCGGGCACGACGCTGGACGAGATACACCGCATGATCGCCGAGGGCGACTCTGAGACCGCGGTGGAGCGGATGCACCGGATCGAGGTGCGCGCGGGTGACGTCGTCTACTGTCCGCCCGGGCTGCCCCACGCCATCGGCGAGGGATCCTTCCTGGTGGAGATCCAACAGCCCTCCGACCTGTCCGTCTTCCTGGAGTGGAAGAGCTTCCCGCTGCCCGGGGGCGCCGGCGGGCACCTCGGCGTAAGCGACGCTCAGGCGGCCGGGATCGTGCGGGGCGGGATGGAGGCCGGCGATGTCGACGCGCTGAGGACCGCCGACCATAAGACCCACGGCGATCTCCTCCACGGCGCCGAGGCGCCTTTCCGGCTCGAGCGGCTCGGCGGCAGGGACCCTGTGGAGCAGGGGTACAGCGTGCTCTTCTGCGTCGCGGGCAGCGGAGCGCTGACCACCTCCGGCAACGAGCCACTCCGCCTGTCGGCAGGATCGACGATTCTGATCCCGTGGGCCGCCGGCAAGGGATCACTCCTGGGCGATGACAGGTTTGAGGTGGTGATCGCTCGGCCACCGCTGCCGTGACGTGCTCCGCGACGAGAAGGCAGGCGGGCGCTCTGCGCTGTGCAGTGCGAGCATTCCCGGTCGATTGCGCCGCAATGCTACTGCGCCCGTGAGGGCGGACGGCTTGCCGAATCGGAGTTCTCGTCGCGGAGCCTGGCGTTGTGACCGCACGCATCCAAGAGCCATTGCTAGCGTAAGGCCATGACCAGCGACTCCGTGATGGACACCCTTCGAGCGTTCGCCGCCGAGCGTGACTGCCACCAGTTCCACACGCCGGAGAATCTCGCGAAGTCGATCTCGATCGAGGCCGCGGAGCTCCTGGAGTGCTTCCAGTGGGGTTCTGACGCGGACAGGGACGAAGTGGCCGGTGAGCTCGCCGACGTCCTCACCTATGCACTCCATCTCGCAGATCAGTTGGACCTTGACCCTGAAGAGATTGTCCGCGCGAAGCTCGAGCGCACGCGGGTGAAGTATCCGGTCGAGAAGGCGAAGGGACGGAGCACGAAGTATGACCGCCTTTGAGATCGAGGAGCTCCGCTTCACCCCGGAATCGGTCGAGGAGACCAGGGTGCGACTCCCCCGCTTCTCCAACTGGCCGGTGGTGTACCTCATCGAGGACGGCCGAGACATCTACGTCGGCGAGACGGGTAGCGCGGACCGACGGATGCGTCAGCATCTCAAGTCCGAGCAGAAGCGGCATCTCAAGGAGGTCCGCATCGTCTTCGACGAACGGTTCAACGGCTCCGCCTGCCTAGATCTCGAGTCCCTCCTGATCCGTCTGCTCGGCGGCCACGGGAAGTACGAGGTGCTGAACCGGAACGAGGGCATCACCAACCAGGACTACTTCCAGCGCAGCGAGTACAACGACACCTTCAAGGAGATCTTCGAGGAGCTCCGCAGCCGCGGATACTTCGAGCGGTCGATCCCGGAGATCGAGAACTCGGACCTCTTCAAGCTCTCGCCGTACAAAGCGCTGAACACCGAGCAGGGCATCGCGGTGCTGGACATCATGGAGGGGCTCGTCGAGGACCTCCGCCATCCGGAGGTGCGCACGATCGCGGCGATCCAGGGCGATCCCGGGACCGGCAAGACGATCGTCGGCATCTACCTCATGAAGCTCATGCGCGATCTCGCCAGCCGCGGCTGCAGACTCCTAACTCACGGCAGTCTCGATCGGTTCGAGCAGCAGCAGACAGGAGCTGGTCTCGTACTCGGCGACCTGCGCAGTGACGTGAAGGTTCGTTCCCACGCCGAGGGAGTCCGGTGCGCCGTCTGCAAGATGCAGATCGTGAGTGGTGTTCACGTCGCGGAACTGGAACATGGGTCCGGGGGACTCGGTCTCACTGAAGTCGCCAGCGCTGAGGAGAATGTCGTATCGGGTCAATGCTCCGTCATGAGGAGTCATTGCTCCGATGCCGGCGTCGAAGCTGATCGTTCGCCCCTCGTACTCCGTGGCGAACTCTGCGATGGAGCTGTCGCAGTAGTCTGTGAGCCCTAGGATCCCGCGTAGCTCAGCACTGTTGTCAGTCGTGAGCACGTCCGATGCGGAGTCCGCGGTCTCACCGGGGGAATCGTCAACGGGTTTCGTGCTCCCTCCCTCCTGTTCGTCCGTCGCGGATGCAGAGCGCGATGTCGCCGCCTCTGTTGCGGACGCGGGCTCCTGGTCGCCGTTCTCCGTCGCCACCCCTATTCCGATGACGATGGCGAGCACCATGGCGGCGGAACCGCCCAGGAGTCCGTAGAGAAGCGCGCGAGACTTGGGCTTCGGGCGGCGGAAGAGCAGTTCTGTATGCAGCTTTCCCGGAGAACGGGAGACGAACTCCCAGCCCTAACCCTCCCACTTCGAGATAGTTCGACTCTCGAGCCCGCGGACTGCTCGCACGGTCTTCGTCTCGAACGCGATCGAGTCATCGGTCATTTCTGTCCCTGTCTGGTCTCCGGCGTGGTTGCGCACCACTCGAGGCGAGAATATGGGACCGAGGACCAGACCTTCTCAACCCGCCGCCCGTTGGCGTGGAGGGATCGCTCCCCCGCGGCAGCGCCCATGCCTTCGTCGCATACGCTCACCGATCCACGTCCAGCGAGAACGCCGCCGACAGCAGCAACCCCGCCGCCCCCAGCAGCGTCGAGCGATCATCATCCGCCACCGCAGTGACCAGCGGCAGCGTACGTCGTCGGTTGAGCATCCCGTCGAGCTCCTCGGCGAGGATCTGCTCGGCTCGCCGCCCGCCGAGGCCGACGTCGCCGTGGACGAGATACCGCTGCAGGCCCAGCAGCTGCTCCAGGTCGGCGATGCCCTGGGCGATGTTCCGTAGGTACCTGCGCAGCAGCCTCTCGGCTGCGGGGACAGTCTCCGCCCGTGCGACCAGCGCGGCGCAGGTCATCTCCCACGCGTCGTCGAGGCCCGCGCGCTCCGCCTCGCGGCGCAGCCAGGGCAGGGTCGCCACCGTCTCCCAGCAGCCGATTCTGCCGCACACACAGCGCTCCCCATCGGCGTCCACGACCATGTGGCCGACCTCGCCGCCGGCACCGCGGTCTCCTCTCAGCACGCGGCCGTGGTGAACCATGCCGACGCCCAGCACCTCGCCGGTGTGGAGTGAGACGAAGCTTGCCAGCTCACGCCCCTCTCCGAACCAGAGGTCCCCGATGGCCTGGACGCGGGGATGGTGGTCGACCACCACGGGCACGCCGAGCATCTCGCCGAGCCGGGGGCCGATCTGCGCACCGGTGAAGCCCGGAGCCCGGTAGATCTCGAGGATCACCCCGGCCTCGGTATCGACCATGCCGGCCGCGGCGACACCGATGCCCATCAGCCCCGTCCCGGCGAAGAAGTCCCCGCAGGCGGCGAGCACGCCGTCGACCACGTCCTCGCGCTCGAGCGGAGCTCGGGTCTCGCGGACGACCTCGCCGTCCATGCGCAGCACGGCACAGTGCACGCCGTCCCCGGAGATGTACGCCCCGCCGAGCAAGACGGCGTCGCTGAACCACAGGGGCCGTGCAGGCTTCCCGGCGCGGCCTCCCCCTCGTCGGGAGGCCCGGTCGGCCGGCTCCTGCTCGACGAGCAGACCGGCGTCGAACAGGGGCTGGACGATGGTGGTGACGGTGGCCCTGCTGACGCCCAGCGCGGCGGCGAGCTGCGCCCGGCTCTGGGGGCCGTCGCGGTGCAGGATCCTGATCAGTCGGGAGCGGTTAGCCGCACCGAGATCGGCAGCGGTGAGCACGGAAGCGTCACTCATCTCGGCTCCCCTCCCCCTGGCACGTGCACCATCGCCTGGCACGAGGCCCCATTCCATCATTCGCCGCTCCTCCCCAAGCGCTTCGGTCACGATCGCGTCTCACCACGAGAACGGTCTGGACGGGACCGGTCATAGTTTGTAGTGTCCTCCAACATATTCGATGGACCGAGTACACAGGAGTACCACCAGATGGGGAATCCTCGCATCGCGATCATCGGCGGCGGCATCCGCGGCCGGATCTTCGCCGAGACCACGCACCATCACGTGAGCGCAGAGCTGGTCGCGATCTGCGAGCCGAACCCCACCCGCGCCGCCGAGCTCGGCGGGGAGCTCGCGGTGCCGACCTTCGAGTCGATCGACGCCCTGCTCGCCAGCGGCGCCGAGCTTGACGCCGTCGTCGTCGCGACACCCGACTTCGCCCACGAGGTGCCCGCCGTCGTCGCGCTCGAGGCCGGGCTGGACCTGCTGGTGGAGAAGCCGCTGGCCACCACCTCCCAGGAGGCGCAAAGGATCATCGCCGCCGCCGAGCGCGGCGGCGGCCGCATCGTCGTCGGTTTCGAGAACCGCTGGAACCCGCTGTTCCGCGCCGTGCGCGATCAACTGAAGGAGGGCGACGGCACCCTCGTGTCCCAGCGCGCCCTGCTCCAGGACACGATCCACGTGCCCACCGAGATGCTCGGCTGGGCCGCGCTGTCGAGCCCGGCGTGGTTCCTCATGCCGCACTCGCTAGACATGGCGACCTGGCTGTCCGGGGCGGTGCCCGTCGAGGTGTTCGCGCGAGGGGTCCGGCGCGTGCTGCCCGCCGCCGGTGTGGACACCTGGGACCGGGTCTCGGCGAGCTTCGCGATGTCCGACGGGTCGATCCTCGACCTCGACAGCGGCTGGGTGCAGCCGCTGGGCAAGCCCTCGGTGTTCGAGTTCCGATTCGAGGTCGAGACCTCGCAGGACGCATTCGTCCTCGACATCGACGCCACCGGCGCCCGTCGCGCCACCGCCGAGCGCACCACCGCCGTCGGCTCCCCGGGCCATGACCACCGCGGCCGCCCGGCGGGCGTCGCCGCGGACATGATGCGCGACTTCCTCGACGCCGTCGGCGGCGCTGACCTCGACCTCCCCGGTGCCGCGCACGGCCTGCTGATCACCCGCGCCATCGAAGCCGTCCACCGGTCATTGGAGACCGGTGCCGTCCAACCGATCACCTCCTGAAGGGAACGATCCAGATGTCACGCACCACCCGTACGACCACCCGCCGCAGCGTTCTGGGAGCCGGGGCCGCCGTCGGCGCACTCGGCCTCGCCTCCTGCGTCCCTCCGGACTCTGATCGTGCCGCCGGGACCGGCGGCGGCGAGGGCGAGGACTCCTCCGGAGACGCTCTGGCGCCTGACGACTCCTCTCTCGAGGGCGCGGAGATCTCGATCCTTGACGACAACACCAACCTGGTGTTCAAGGAGGGGCTCATCGAGCAGTTCCAGGAGGAGACCGGCATCGTGGTGAAGAACTACGAGATGGCCAACTTCAACGATCTGCACGACCGCTTCGCCACCGCCTTCGCCGCCCAGGACGCCTCGATCGACGTGGTCATGACCTGGGCCGGCTGGTCCGCGGAGTTCGGCCAGGCGGGTTGGTTGCAGGAGCTCGCCCCCGAGGCGATCCCCGAAGACCTCATCCGCCCGGCACTGGATGCCGTCTCCTGGGACTCGAAGGTCTACGGCCTGCCGAAGTTCGCGAGCGTCCAGACCATGTTCTGGAACAAGGAGCACTACGCCGCGGCGGGCCTGGATCCCGACTCAGTCCCCGAGAACTGGGACGAATTCGTCGAAGCCGCCAAGGCCACCACCGTCGACGGCCGCTACGGCTACTGTTGCGACATCGGCAACCCTGCCGGGGCGTACCAGAACTTCCTGCGCTCTCTGTTGCTGGCCGGCGGCGAGCTGTACGAGGCGGACTGGACCCCGCAGCTCGACAGCGAGGCCGGCGTCGAGGGGCTGACAAAGATGGTCGAGCTGCTGCACCTGCACAAGGTGATGGACCCGGCCTCTCTTCAGATCACCAACGCCTCGGACCTCATCGAGGTGTTCTCCCAGGGCCGCCCCTCCGCGGTGTTCAACTGGCCCTTCCAGTGGGCCTCGGCCACCGCCGAGGGTGCCGTGACGTCGGCGGAGACCACCGGGAACGGGCTGATCCCGGGGATCACCGTCCGCTCGGCCTCGATCGACGGCTCCGAGGGCTACGCGATCAGCAGCTTCTCCCAGAACAAGCAGGCCGCGCTGAAGTGGCTGCAGTTCGCCTCCGGCGCCACCGCGCAGAAGGAGATCGTGGAGAAGGAGGGCTGGTTCCCCGTCTCCCAGGCGACCCTCGAGGACCCGGCGACGCTCGAGGCCCTGCCGGTGGTGGCGACCTACGAGCAGGCCACCGAGTACGCCGTGGAGCGCTACGGCACCCCGTGGTCGAACGAGTTGGACCAGCTCCTGTCGGTGCAGGTCTTCCGGGCGATGAACCAGGAGGCCGAGCCGGCCGAGGCGCTGAAGGCCGCGCAGGAGGAGCTCCTCCCGATCGTCGACAGGTACATGGGCTGAACGCATGACGCGACGCAAGCTCACGGCCGGGGAGCGCGGGGACCGCAGGTTCGCGGTCCTCGCGGCCTCCCCCGCCGTCCTCACCATCGGAGCGTTGTTCATCTACCCGCTGCTGTACGCGGTGATGCTCTCGCTCTACCAGATGAACGACAAGATGCCCGGGGACACGCAGTTCGTGGGGCTGTGGAACTACGCGCAGCTCGCGACCGACGGCAACTTCCGCGAGGCCATGGTGCGCACCTTCGTGTTCTCGCTGTTCACCGTGTTCGGCGGTGTCGCTCTCGCCGTCGGCATCGCGAGGCTGCTGCAGCACCCGTTCCGCGGGAGGAACATCGCTCGGGTCCTGCTGCTGGTGCCGTGGGCGGTGCCACCCGTCGTCAACGGCATCATGTGGAAGCTGGTCTTCGACGGGACCTACGGGGTCGCGAACGCCGCACTGACGGGCATCGGGATCGTCGACGGCCCAGTCCAGTGGCTCGCTGATCCCCAGCTCATCATGGGCGTCCTCATCTTCTCCGAGGTCTGGAAGCTCACGCCCTTCCTGGCGTTGATGACCATCGCCTCGATGCAGGCGATCCCGTCGAACATCTACCGCGCCGCGGCGATCGACGGCGCCGGCGGATGGGCCCAGTTCTGGAGGGTCACCCTGCCGAACCTCCGCGGCACGCTCATGTTCCTGTTCATCGTGCAGTCGATGTGGTCGATCAAGGTTTTCGACACCATCTACGTGCTCACCGGCGGCTCGGGCGGCCCGGCGGAGGCGACGACCACCATCAACTTCCTCGCCTACCTCACCACCTTCAGCTACCTGGACCGCGGCTACGGCGCCGCAATGTCGATCACCATCATGGGCCTGGTCATCGTGGTGACGATCTTCTGGATCCTGGTGCTGGGCCGACGGAAGGACAAGGCCTCATGACCGCCGCCACGACTGCCCGCCCCGCGCGGGCCCCACGCTCGGCGAGGGCTGCCGGCCCCCGTCGGCGCGGGCTGGCCGGGACCGTGTTCCACCGCGCGCTGGTGGTGCTGCTGATCCTCTACCTGACCGTCCCCTTCGCATGGATGGTGGTCTACAGCGTCTTCCCGGCGAGCAACCTGCGCTCCGAGCGCATGGACTTCTCCCCCGGCGACCTCACGCTCAGCAGCTACGCCTCCCTGCTCTCGGACAGCTCGTTCCTGACCCCGATCCGCAACTCACTGATCGTCGCCGCGGCGACGACGCTCATCTGCATGGCGCTCGGTTCGCTGTGCGCCTACGTCTTCGCCCGGTTCCGCTTCCGCGGTCAGCAGACCCTGCTCCTGGGCATGATGGCGGTGCAGGCGATCCCCGCCGTCGTGCTCGCCGTTCCGCTGTTCGTCCTGCTCCGCGCCTTCGGTCTCTACGACTCGCTGCTCGGCATGATCCTCACCTACACGGCGTTCATCCTGCCGCTGGTGATCTGGATGATGGTCAGCTTCTTCGAGTCCATCCCGGTCAACCTCGAGAAGGCTGCTCGGGTCGACGGCTGCACGCGCCTGGGCATCGTGCGGCGAGTGGTGCTGCCGTTGTCCGGCCCGGGCATCGCCGCCACCTCGATCTTCGCGTTCATCACCGCATGGAGCGATTTCTTCCTCGCGAAGGTCCTCACCTCGAACAACACCCCGCTTCTCCCTGTCCGCACCGCGGCCTTCCAGGGTCTCTTCGCGATGGACTACACGGCGGCCGCGACCGCCGGTGTGATCACCGCACTACCTGTCCTGGTGCTGGCGCTCGTGGCGCAGAAGTGGATCGTCCAAGGAATCACCGAAGGAGCCGTGAAGGGCTGATGGCCGAGATCCAGCTGCAGGGAGTCAGCAAGAAGTACTCCCCCAAGGACGACCGCTACGCGGTCGAGCACCTGACCTACACCATCCCGGACGGCAGCTTCGTCTCGCTGCTGGGACCGTCCGGGTGCGGCAAGTCCACCACCCTCAACATGATCGCCGGTCTCGAGTCCGTCACGGACGGATCGATCGTGGTCGACGGTCGGGCGGTCGAGGACCTCGAGCCCCACAAGCGCGATCTTGCCTTCGTGTTCCAGGACTATGCGCTGTACCCGCATCTCTCGGTCGCGGACAACATCGCCTTCGGGCTGAAGATGCGCAGGATGCCCAAAGCGGAGATCGAGCAGCGGGTCCTCGAGGCGGCGACGAAGCTCGAGCTGGAGAAGCACCTGGGGCGCAGGCCCAAGGCACTTTCCGGCGGTCAGCGTCAGCGAGTCGCGCTCGCGCGGGCGATCGCCCGGCGCCCCGGCGTGCTGCTCTTCGACGAGCCTCTGTCGAATCTCGATGCGCTGCTTCGCGACAAGACCCGGGCCGAGCTCAAGATCCTGCACGCGGACATAGGCGCGACCAGCGTCTACGTCACACACGACCAGGAGGAGGCGATGAGCCTGTCGGACTACATCGCGGTGATGAGCGCCGGCCACCTCGAGCAGTACGGCACCCCGACCGAGATCTACCGGACACCGGCGACGGAGTTCGTGGCCGGGTTCGTCGGCAAGCCCCGGATGAACATCTTCGACGCAGCGGTCATCGGCCCGCACCGCGTCCGTCTCGAGGGCACCTCGCTCGATGTGGACGTCCCCGAGGCGGACCTCGGTGAGCGCACGACTGTGCGTCTGGGACTGCGTCCAACGGAGTGCACGCTCGTCCCCGGCACGGAGGACGCCCACGACGGAACGATCCTCGTGGTCGAACCGCTCGGCAACGCCACCGACATCATGCTGCGGATCGGTGACGGGGTGTTCATCGTGCGTGAGCCGGGGTTCTCCTCGCTCAGCCCGGGAGACCTGGTGAGCTTGGAAGCGCGTGGTGCGGAGCCGCATGTCTTCGACATGGAGTCTCGCGTGCGGCTGTGACAAGCGCGCTCTCAGCACGTCAACTGTGCCGAAGCAGTCGTTCAGCGACACCCGGGAGCACAACGCCGCCCGAATTGTCGGTCAAGTCCCTTTGAGTGGTGGCTTTTGG